>DASTGW010000601.1:0-6308 GCA_035718705.1 Terriglobales bacterium
ACGAGGTTGCCACGCAGGAAGACATCAACACGCGCAAAGGGGTCGAGCGCATCATCCGCTTCGCCTTCGACTACGCCCGTCAACACCATCGCAAAAAAGTCCTGATGTCCGACAAGTCAAACGTCATGTCCTACGCCGGCGGACTCTGGCAGCGAATCTTCAAGCAGGTCGCCGCCGAATATCCTGAAATCCAGACGCAACACATGTACGTCGACGCGCTCTGCCTGCAGATGGTTCGCGAACCCAAGTCACTCGACGTCATCGTCACCAACAATATGTTCGGCGACATCATCACCGACCTCGCCGCAGCGCTCCAGGGCGGACTCGGCATGGCCGCCAGCGCCAACATTCATTCCGGGCGCACGTCGATGTTCGAACCCGTCCACGGCTCCGCCCCGCCCATCGCCGGCAAGAACATCGCCAACCCCATGGGCTCGATCCTGACCGCTGCGTTAATGCTCGGTCACCTCGGTTTCGCTTCAGAAGCGAATAAGATCGACGCCGCGGTTCTCGCCGCTGTCCGCGAAAAGAAAACTACTGTCGATGTCGGTGGATCGTTAGGAACAAAAGAATGCGCAGAGTGGATCAGAAGCTACATAGCTTCGCACTAGAGGAAACCGACAGGCTTAGGTCATCCTGAGCGCAGCGAAGCATCTCCGCACTTGTAGGGACCACTACTGCGGCCCGTCCGCTGCCGCCGACTTCGTCTCTTCCGGTTCATCTTCCGCGGTCGCCTGCACCGTGAATCCGGCGCGCACAATTGCCACCTTCGGCAACGCGCCATCCGGACGCTTGAATCTCTCGAGCCCTTCCAGATCGTGCACTTTCAGGAAAGCTCGCAAAAATCCCGCCGACGGAATCTGGTCAAACTGAAAACCCTCTCCCGGCGAAAATGTCTGCTGCGTCGCGACAATGATTTGCTGCTCGCTGGTGAAGTCTTCCTTCACGCTCGGATCGAGCACCAGCACCCAGAACACATCGAATGACGATGGCCCGTCCGGCAGCGCGCTCAACACTTCGTTGTGGTCGAACCCCGGATATCCCGGAGCGCTATGCAATGTTCCCGGCGACACGAAATACAAGTTCGGACGCTTATCGCTTGGCCCCGGCGAAATCCTCGGACCAAGGTTCCACGGACCAACCACCAGCGCGCGCCCGTCCTTCGTCTTCTCCGAAGTGAACTTCACGACCCGGCCAGCAAAGTACGCTGAATCCAGATGCAGATGCTTCGGCACCGGCTTCGGTGCAGGCTTCGCCTTCTTCTTCGGAGCGGCCTGTGCACCGACCGCGATCGCCAGGCACAATGCAACGCCCGCTATTTTCCGAGTTTTGTTCACACTCGCCATGCAAATTGAAACGCGCGCATTATAGCTTTGTTTTCCTCAGCTACCTTGCACCAACGGTCCCTGTACCTCGTCGCACAGGTAAATTCCCTGCTACATTGGACTTATCCCATGCGGAAAATCCTTGGTCATCGCGGACTTCGTTACATCTTCCTTGCCAACATGGTCTCCATGATTGGCTCGGGGATGAACTCGTCCGCGGTCACCTGGTATCTGCTCAAGGCCACCGGCACCGAAGTCGCCCTCGGATGGTTCCTCGTCCTGCAGACTTTACCCGCCATGATTTTGATGCCGCTCTCCGGCGTAATGATTGATCGCGAAGACCGCCGCCACATCGTCATGATCCTCGATGCCGGACGCGGACTCATCATTGTCACCGTTGCTGTCTTGGCACTGCTCCATCGCGTGCAGATCTGGCACTTGTACGCCATGGGAACTCTCGTCGCGATGGGCTTCTGGATGTTCTGGCCCACCGTCGCCGCGCTTGTCCAGGAACTCACGCCCGAAACTGAGTTCGTGCATTCCAACACGTTCCTTCTCGCCGGAGTGCAAGGCGGTTGGCTCCTCGCCGGCGCCATGGTCGGATTCATGTACAACCACATCGGCCTGGGTGGCGTGCTCGTCATCGACTTCTTCACTTACGTCGTCTCCTTCTGCTGCTACTTCCTCGTTCGCGAAGGCAAGCACGTGGTCCATCACCCCGTCCGCGAAGAGGTCGTCGAGATCGAGAACGCCGTCTCGCGTTACTTCCACGAGATGAAGGAAGGCTTTCGCTACATCCGCGAGCGCCGCTATCTCGTGCTGCTCTCCACCAGTTGGGCGATGTTCCTCGGCGCCATGCTTACCACCGGCGTCGTCAGCGCGCCGCTCAGCGACCGCATCCTCCACGCCGGGGCCGTCGGCTACGGATGGCTCAACGGCGGATGGGCCATCGGCGCCTTTATCAGCACCACTTACACCGCGTGGCTCATCCGCAAGTTCGGCGCGCGCTCGACGGTTGGCATTACCATGTCGACGCTCGCTCTGGCCTGGTACGCACTGCCTTTCTCGCCTGCACTCGCCATCGCCGTCGGACTCTATGCCATCGGCGGCTCGGCGCGCGGCATCGCCGGCGTTGCGCTCTCCACCACGCTCATGGAAACCGTTCCCAAGCACTTCATGGGACGCGTGCAGAACACCATCTACCTCTTCGGCACCTCGCTCCAACTCGCGCTCGGAATGGCCGTCGGCATCGTTGCCCATCGCTGGGGACTCGCCCCTGCGTTCGCCATCATCGCCACCGTCTATCTCGGCGGATTCCTGGCTTCGCTGATCCCAGCAGAAGAACCTGCGCCGACCCGCGCCGACGCCACTGTCGCCTGACGGTTTTGCAATCTCCCCTCTTCAATCTACAATCGTGAATTCATTAGCTGGGAGGATTCTTCTCTGATGTCCACGAGCCTGGCAGGACAAACAGCAGTCGTATTCGGCGTCGCCAACAAACGCAGCATCGCCTGGTCGATCGCGCAGCAACTCCACGCCGCCGGCGCGCAACTCGCGATCACTTACCAGAACGAGCGCCTCAGGATGGAAGCCGAAGACCTCGTGAAATCTCTTCCCGGTGCTGAAGGCTTCCAGTGCGACGTCTCCAGCGACGCCGAAATCGATCAGCTCTTCTCGAAGCTCCGCGACCGCTACGGCAAACTGCACACGCTCGTTCATTCCGTCGCTTATGCTCCCGCGGACGAACTCAAAGGCGACTTCGTCAACACCACGCGCGAAGGATTCCGTATCGCCCACGACGTCAGCGTCTACTCACTCATCGCTGTCTCTCGCGCCGCGGCACCGCTCATGACCGATGGCGGCAGCATTATGACGCTCACCTATTACGGCGCGGAAAAAGTCGTCCCCAAATACAACGTGATGGGCGTTGCCAAGGCCGCTCTTGAAGCCACGGTGCGTTATCTCGCCAGCGACCTCGGCAAGCAAAAGATTCGCGTCAACGCCATCTCCGCCGGACCAATCAAAACCCTTGCCGCGCGCGGCATTTCTGGCCTCGGCGACATGCTCGCCAGCCACGCCGAACGCGCCCCACTCAAACGCAACGTAGAAACAGAAGAAGTCGGCAAAACAGGCCTCTTCCTCGCCTCGGATCTGAGCACCGGTATCACGGGCGAAGTTATCTACGTCGACTGCGGCTACAACATCATGGGGTTCTAGTCTCGGGCGAGGCTTCGAGGTTCACCGCCCAGCCCGCGTAGCGGGCGACAAGAGTTTTAGCCCAGGGCGACAGCCCTGGGTAATGCGCCCGAGAAAACTCCTCCGAGGGCGGGGCGAAGCACCGCTGCTGTCGCAATGCCTTATTGCCATCTCGCCGCCACATTAATCTCTACATCTGTCGGCACTGGAGTTGAGCCGCACATTGCCGGATAGAATGACCAATCTCTGAGAGCGCCGATTGCGATTCGATCGGGAAGAGCTTTAGGAGCCATCGGCACCACGGCCGTAACATTTCCCTGCGCATCCAGCGTCAACTCGTAGTGCAACTCCAGCCCCGAGTGGCCTCTGGCTCCTAATGGAATGTCGGGCCAGGGAAACGACACTGGCCGCGGCCCTTGCATGTCATCGCACCACGGACGAGGGATCGCGCCTGCCGGCGTGTCGAACAGATGCACATCATTCCCGACGCCACTCTCGACTGATTCGATCGTCGCCGTCCCCGACGGCTTACCGTTTGTAAACTCCTGAACCGTGCTCGCGTATTGCTTCTGGCCAAAGGGTTTGTAGTTGGTGAATTCCGTGCGATCGCCATAAGCGTGACCGTATCGCGCTAAAGGCAGTCCCGTGGTGGAATCGAAGCACCAGGTCACTTCGAAGGGAGTGTCCTTTCGCGGTTGCTGCAACGAAACACAATCTGCCTTCGCATCGCCAACCTTGCGGCTGGATATCTTCATCACCTTGTAACTCAACGTCTCCGGAAGATTCCGTAAGCCTCCCGCGATATCGCCTCGAAGGCTCGGTGGCGTGAACTGCAGGCTGCGGGTGCGATACATGAATTGCCCCAGGAATACCGCGACCTCGTTGTAGCCAGTCATCCGGAGTTCTCGCCTCCACCGCGCGGTCGAGTCGAAACTCACAACGTCCGTGCCTTCGCGTTTTCCTGTCGCTTCGTCGTTAACCGTCAACTTGGCGTGAATTGTGTACGGACCGCTCTTGCGAAGGTCCGTCTGATCGAGGGCTTTCTGGATAAGCGCCATTCCGTCGGCCTGTTTGTCGGCTGCGAAACCGGAGACAAACGAAATAATCACGGCGACAGCTGTAACCCAGATACATCTCACTGTGTTCATGAGAGTCAGCTTTCAGAAGAGTTAACGAAGCGGGTAAAAATATCACGAACTCCAGAAAAGTCCAGTTCTCCAAAAGAGTAGGACCTCAGCTCGCCCCAGCCCGCGTAGCGTGCGACACGAGTTTTTAGCCGAGTGCGGAAGCCCTGGGGAGAGGCACCGTTTGAGTTCTTCCCCTGGCGACGCGAAGCGTCGTCCAAGGGACTCAATAAGTGCCATAATGTCGCCCTATGAGATAGGTGGTGGTATGGCCTGAAGGGATAACGAAGTCGGCCTCGCGAGCGGTCTGAGTAGACTGTTTTGGCTTCCCAACCGAAACGGTAGCTCGGATCGAAGGAGGCCGAGATGCGAATTATAGGTTGTGATCTGCATTCCCGACAGCAGACGTTGGCGATGCTGGACACGGAAACGGGCGAAGTAAAAGAATGCGTCCTGCGCCATGAGGGCGAGGACGTACGCAGGTTTTATGCCGGGCTGCCAGGTCCGGTGCGGGTGGGCATCGAAGCGACCGGTTCGATGCAGTGGTTCCTCGAGTTAATGGAAGAGCTGGGAGTGGAGTGCCTGGTGGGGCATCCGGCGAAGATCCGCGCTTACGAACCGCGCAAGCAGAAGAACGATCGCCGCGATGCGCAGTTGCTGTTGCAGTTGCTGGAAGACGATCGCTTTCCAACGATCTGGATGCCGAGCATCGATCAGCGCGATGTGCGGGCGCTGTTGCGACATCGGCACCAGTGGGTGCGCATGCGCGTGCGGATTCAGAACGCTCTGCAAGCGCTGGCTCTGAGCCACGCGATTCGACGGGGTTCTTCGTTGTGGAGCGAGGATGGGCAGTACTCGTTGCTCGAACTGAAGCTCCCACCATTCATGGAAGACCGGCGCAACGAGCTGATGATGCTGTACCGGCAACTGCAAGCCGACATCGAAGTGCTCGATCAGCGAGTGGCGGAGACCGCAGAAAAACGGCCCTTATCTCGGATGTTAATGACGCATCCGGGAGTAGGGCCGAACACGGCGCTGGCGACGGAAGTCTACATCGGCGATCCGACACGCTTCGCCGATGGCAAGGCGGTGTCCAGCTATGTCGGCATGATTCCTTCGGAGAACTCCAGCGGTAAGCATCAGCGACTTGGAGAGCTGACGAAACAAGGTAATGGCATGCTGCGCTTTCTCTGGTGCGAGGCAGCACGCCATGCGGTACGTCGAGATGCGGAACTGAAGCGGTTCTACACGCGGAAGCTGGCACAGAAGGGGATGGGGAAAGCAGCGGTCGCGGCCGGCCGCAAACTGGGCGTGAGGCTGTGGATCATGCTGAGGGACGAGATCGATTATGACGAGTTCTGCCGTCGCAGTGGACGGCAGCGCGGGGATGCCCATGCGGAGATGCCTGAGCGAAATCGTGGTATGGCGTAACCGCCAGGACCGTTCGCCTGAATAGGCTATCCGCCTCCCCGTTGGGCACGGGGAGTCCGAACTACCCTTCGTGGTCGCAGTAAGTGGCTGAAGAGATGTTTGGTGGGCAACACCGAAAGATGAACGGAAACGGGTCGAGGCTATCAGGGACAGGTTGGAAGCAATGAAGAATGGATGACAAACTTACGAGTGCTCCGGCGCTGTCGTGGTAGTATGCGCCGAAAAACAAAAA
>DASTGW010000602.1:0-4109 GCA_035718705.1 Terriglobales bacterium
GGATTCCGCTGGGCGAAGGCGCGGAGGCGCTGTTTGCCGGGCTGAAGCAGCTGGGCGTGCGAACTGCCATCCTTTCAGGCGGATTCACCTTCGTTGGTCAGCGCGTGCAGGCGCGGCTCGGCATCGATCATCTCGTCGCGAACACGCTGGAGATCGTGGACGGTAAGGTGTCAGGCTGCGTCTTCGGCGAAATCGTCGACGGCGCCCGCAAGAAGGAAGCGCTCGCGGAGATCGCTGCGAAGTTCGAAATTCCTTTGGAGCAAACTGTTGCGATTGGCGACGGAGCCAACGACCTGCCGATGCTCGGCCTGGCCGGAATGGGCATCGCGTATCACGCCAAGCCACTCGTACAACAGAGCGCAAGATTCGCGATCAACCATCTCGGGCTGGATGCGGTGTTGTACCTGATTGCGTAAAACCCATCGCGAGATGACACTCGCTCGGAACAACTCCTCCTCAGCTTCTCAACTGCTGGTTGCAATGGCTTTGCGAGCGGAGTATGGTTCGCTTGATTCAGAGTAGCTAATCTTTTTATACCTCCTCCCCCCAAGATGCCGAACTTCCGTTTCGCCTGTGGAGCTAGCAATGAAACTTTTCTCGTTCGTTCTCTTGCTGTCGCTCAGCTCAGTCTCGTTTGCCCAGAACAAGCTTGCGAGTGAACCAATCCCTCTGCGAGAAGTTTCCAGCAGCGCGATTGATCTACCGACTTATACCGGCACCTATTTTCCGATCCGTTGCGACACTGATGGCAATATCTTTGCCGGGAAGTACACAGGCCCCGACGATGCGAATCCGATGGTGAAGATCGCACCAGACGGCAAGATCAAGGCAACGTACACGCTAAACGAGCCGGATCAAGACAGAGATCAGCCGACCACGTTTTTTGTGAACGCCGACGGCGATGTTTATAGGCTTTACCGGACGAATGCCGGACAGAAGAACATGATCGCCAAGTTCGGCAAGAACGGCGAGGTCAGGTCGAAGGTGACTCTTGAGGCCAAGTTCGATTTCGGCGGCGGCTTTGGCGTCTTCAAGAACGGCGAATTCCTGCTCTCTACATTCAAGGACTCGAATGATCAGGAGATTGAACCCTACAATGCGGTGTTCGATTCCTCGGGAAAGCTGGTCAAAGAAGTTGTTCTAGAAGGCGACGCCGCAATAGTGGCGAAAGTAAAGAACGGTGAGACCCTGGATCCGTACTCGCAAGATGCAGGGCGGAAACGAAATACCTCGATAACGTTCGGCGCCGTCGTGGCTGCGACGGATGGAAATCTTTATATCCTGCGAAAAACGTCTCCGGCTGAAATTTATGTCGTATCCCCATCCGGCGAGGTGGTCCGCAAGTTCTCAGTGAAGTCAGATGAATGGGTGCTGATGCCTTCGGATATTTTTGAGAAGGATGGCCGTCTCGCAGTCGTCTTCAACAGCTGGGGACGTCCAAGCCAGATCATCAGCGAGGCAGTGATTCTGGATAGCAAGACTGGCGAGATACAGCGCGTCTTCGACATTCACAGGGACATCGCCGCAGCGGTCGCTTGCTACGATGGGAAGGATGGCTTTACTGCCATCGGCACAGAGGAGTTCAAGCCCGTGTTTAGACATCTGGCGCCTTGAGATTTCCTCGCGTTACAAATCCTTTACAAACTCAGTGCCAAATCATGACAAATAGCTCCAGAAAACTGGCTATGCTCTGTTCCAGGCCGCTTCCGTGGGGGACGTCGTCCTAATCCGCAGTACGACGTAAGACTTCAGCTTTCAAACCGTATTCGTCCATCGGCGACACTCCCCCCGTCGCCGGCGACCCGGAGCCGTGCCAGAAAGCTGTGCGCGGTTCCGGGACTCGCATTCATATCTGGTGTCGTCGAACGTGTATTTGCCGGGGATTGGATGGCATCCTTGTAGCTCTCTTGCGCGAAATGTGCTGGAATAGGCTTTTGCTGCCAAAATCATGCATTCCTGCGGGACGGTGACATGGACCGAATTCTTATAGTTGAAGACGATCCGAAGGTGCAGCGCGCTTTGCAGCGGCTGTTCGAGCCGGAGGGTTTCGAGGTACAGATCGCAGGAGATGGCCTGGCGGGGCTTGAGGCCTACAAGGCTGCGCCTCCCACAGTTGTCGTGCTTGATCTGCACATGCCGAAGATGACAGGCCGCGACGCCTGTCCGCAGATGAAGAAGTTCGACCCCAGCGTTCCCATTATCATTCTGAGCGCAGCCTCGGACGTAGTGGACAAAGTCCTGCTGCTGGAACTCGGAGCTGACGACTACCTCACCAAGCCGTTCAGCCCCCGCGAACTACTGGCTCGTGTGCGCGTGCTTCTGCGGCGTTCGACCAAAGCTGTCGGAAACGAATCGTTTAACTTCGACGACATATCGATCCACTTCGCGAAGATGGAAGTTACGCGCTCGGGCGCTCCGGTGCAATTGACCTCGCAGGAATTCAAGACCGTGAAGTTCCTGGTGGAAAACAGCGAGCGCGTGATCTCGCGCGAAGAACTGCTGAACGAAGTGTGGGGTTACCAGAACTATCCCACGACCAGGACCGTGGATAACCACATTTCGAAGCTGCGTCAAAAGCTGGAAAAAGATCCTGCAAATCCGGTGCATTTCAAGACCGTGCATGGCTCCGGATACAAGTTCGTACCGTAAGAGCCGCCAATGAAGTTAAGGACCAAGTTCTTAATCGCGTCGCTGTTGATCTCGCTGGGGCTGACCGCGGCGTGCCTGCTGCTGGTGCGCAGTGTGATCGGCAAGCAGGTACGTACGAACGTCATGGACGACCTGCGCAACTCCGTACGCACGTTCAAAAACGTTCAACAACAGCAGGAAGACGCACGAATTCAGGCTGCGAAGCTGGTTGCCGACCTGCCCATTGTGCGCGCGCTGATGACGACCGAAGACCAGCGAACCATTCAGGACGCTTCCGGCCGGCTTGCCAACCTCGCCGAAGCCGACCTGCTGATGATGGCCGCCCGTGACGGTCAAGTGATGGCGTTCCGCACAGAAGTCGCCGGCTACGGCAGCGACGAGGCTGCCGAACAGTTACGGCAATCTTTGCAGACTGAGGACCGAACGCATTGGTGGTTTGGGAACAATCGGCTGTACGCTGTGTCTATACAGCCTATCTACTTCGGCAGCGCGAACGAAGGCAGCATGCTGGGCTACGTCGCACTCGGATACGAGGTTGACGAGCAGTTCGTAAAAGAGCTGAGCCAGGTCGCCGATAGCGAAGTCGCATTCATTCATGGCAATACGGTTGTCCGCAGTACGTTGCCTGCGTTGCAACGCGTCGACTTGTTGCGGCAGCAACCAATAGCTGCGCAGGCCACTGAGCTCGCCTTCGACAATGATCACTTCCTGGCGCAGACACTCGACCTGAATCCAGGTCGAGGAGTGCCGGTTCGACTCGTCGTCCTGAAGTCGCTCGACAAGGCGACCAGCGCGCTTCGCAGCCTCAATCGCATGCTGGTGCTGACGGGCATCATCGCGCTGACGATGGGCGCGATCCTCGTGTTCATCATCTCGCATACTTTTACCAAGCCTCTGCAGGACCTTGTGGATGGTGTTCGGGCGCTGGGACGAGGAGACTTCGACTATCCGTTGCCATCGCACGGACATGACGAAGTCGCGGAGCTGACGTCGGTCTTCAACCGCATGCGCGCAAGTTTGCGCACCACGCAGCGCGAGTTGCTGGAAAGCGAAAAACTGGCGACGATCGGCAGGATGGCGAGTTCTGTATCGCACGATCTGCGCCATCATCTGGTCGCGATCATGGCGAATGCCGAGTACCTGGCTGACCCACGTCATTCGAACGAACGCGAAGAGCTGTATCAAGAAGTGAAAGATGGCGTTCGTGAGATGAACGACCTTATCGAGTCCCTACTGGAGTTCTCGCGGACGCGCAGGTCGTTGCAAACGACTCATTCACACCTCGCAGACATCGTTTCACATGCAGTGCAGTCGGCACAGTTGCATCCCGTTTACCAGTTGATTCCGACGACGTTGGACATCGGCCCCGGTTGTGAAGGCGACATGGATATCAAGAAACTTGGGCGCGTCTTTCACAATCTTTTGATCAATTCCTATGCGGCCGTGGCGCCAACAAAAGG
>DASTGW010000603.1:0-4412 GCA_035718705.1 Terriglobales bacterium
ACGAAGTCAGATGGCGTTGGACCTTGTTGCACAATCAACGGATCTTTCGCAGCTTGAGCGACGCGAAATGCCTTTGCACTGCTGACGATACGAGCATCGACTGCTGCAGTGATGGTTGGAACGGCCACTCCGTACTTCATCGCAGCCAACCGATCAGCCCCCATGCCAAAGGCGAATCCGCTTACCTTTGACGCGTCGTATCCGACGTAGCCGTACAGCGCCGGATCGACCATGCCCGCGCCCAGCAGTTCGATCCAGCCGCTCATCTTGCAGACGCGGCATCCCTTGGTGCAGAACGGACACGTCACCAGCACTTCGGCGCTCGGTTCGGTGAACGGGAAGAACGACGGGCGCAGCTTCGTCTTCACCCTCGAGCCGAACAGCATCTTCATCGCGTGCTCGAGCGTGCCCTTCAGATCGCTGAAGGTGATGTTCGTATCGACGGCGAGCCCCTCGATCTGGTGGAACATGGGCGAGTGCGTCGCGTCGGGCGCGTCGTTGCGATACACACGGCCGGGAATCACCACCCGCACCGGCGGCTTGTGCTTCTCCATGTACCGGATCTGCACCGGAGACGTGTGCGTGCGCAGCAACAGGCGATCGCGCTGCTGCTTCTTCTCCTGCCCGGCAATGAAAATCGTGTCCTGCATGTCGCGCGCCGGATGGTTCAGCGGAAAGTTCAGCGCCTCAAAGTTGTAGTAGTCCGTCTCGATCTCCGGCCCTTCGGCAACCGAGTAGCCCATCGCCTTGAAGACGCCGACGATCTCGTCCATCACTAGCGTGATCGGGTGCGTGGCACCAAGCTGGCGTTGCGTGCCGGGAAGCGTGATGTCCACGCGCTCGGCTTCGAGTTTCTTGTCGCTGGTAGCGCCCGAGAGCGATTCCTTCGTCTCTTCGACGATGGCTTCCACCTTCTGCTTCACTTGGTTGACGCGCTGCCCGACGTCGCGCTTCTGCGGACCTGGCGCAGCCTTCAGCCAGCCATCGTTGATCTGCGTCAGGATGCCGTTCTTCCGCGCGGTCCAGCGATTGCGGAAGTCGGTCCATGCAGTCTCATCCGAGATAGACTTTGACTCGGTTTCCAAGGCTGACAACATTTCCGAGACTGCGCGATCCAGCTCGTCGGCGGAGTAGGTTTCGAGTTTGGGAACGGAATACATAGTCGTTGGTCATTAGTCCTTAGTCGTTCGATCGCGACCGTTCGCTGAAGCAATACCTGGCGAACGACTAACGACCAACAACTAAAGACTGTCTCTCTAAACAACGAAGGCCAGAAGCATCGCCTCCGGCCTTCACTGACTAAATACTAACTACTAATTACTTACTGCTTTACGCCAGCGCGGCCTTGGCTTGTTCGGCGAGCGCCGTAAAACCGGCGGCGTCGTTGACGGCGAGGTCGGCCAGGATCTTGCGATCGAGTTCCACACCCGCCTTCTTCAAGCCGTTCACAAACTGGCTGTAGCTGAGGTCGTTGGCGTTCGCGGCGGCGCCGATGCGCACAATCCACAGCGAACGATACTGCCGCTTTTTCTGGCGGCGTCCGGCATAGGCGAAGTTCAGAGCGCGTTCAACCGACTCTTTTGCCGACCGGTACAGTTTGGACTTGGTAAGGAAATAACCGCTTGCGCGATCTAATATCTTTTTGCGCTTGGCGCGCCGTTTGGTTCCGCGTTTTACGCGAGGCATTTGCTTCTTCTCCTTTTCACTTCATTTCTGCGGCTGGAGGTAGGAGATCTTGAGATCGAGTACCTCTTCACACGCATCCCGGTCGTTGGTCCTAAGTCGATGGTCGTTAGCAAACCAACCATCAAAGAACTCTCGACCCTCCCGGGAATGGATCCCCGGACTACCACTTCACTACTAACAACTAACGACTGGTCTTTAGTATGGAATCATCCGTTTCACCTTGGCGGTGTCGGCTTTGTCCATGATGGTGTCCTGGTCGAGCTGGCGTTTCCGCTTGCTGTTCTTGGACGTGAGGATATGGCGCGCGAACGCGTGACCGCGTTTCACCTTGCCGGTACCCGTTTTCTTGAAGCGCTTGGCAGCGCCCGAGTGCGTCTTTAGCTTCGGCATAATTCCTTTACACGTTCTCGCCGAGGGACAGACATCTCCCTTGGTCGGATCCCTTCATCTCGCAAGTTGGCGAGTGATTTTTCGCCCCCGAGCGCGGGGGCGCAGCGGGGATAAACCTATTGGCTCTGGCTCGGGGCGGCCGGACCTTGCGATCCACCACCACCAGCTTGCTGCTGTTGCTGCGGCTTCGGAGGCTTAGGCGGCGTAACCGTTTTCGGCGGAGCCAAAATCGCGTGAAGCGTATTGCCTTCCTGTCGCGGCATGTTCTCGACAATGGCCTTATCGCCAATCTCCTGGATCAGTTTCACCAGAAGTTGTCGCCCCAATCCCTGCCGCGTCATTTCGCGTCCGCGGAAGAAGATAGTCGCCTTGACCTTGTCGCCCTCGCCCAGGAACCGGAGAACGTGATTCTTTTTGGTCTCGTAGTCGTGATCGTCCACGTTGATGCGGAACTTCACTTCCTTGACCGTGATCACCTTCTGGTTTTTCTTGGCTTCGCGCTCCCTCTTTTCCTGCTGGTAGAGGTACTTGCCGAAATCAAGAATGCGGCAGACTGGCGGTTGGGCCGTCGGGGAAACTTCCACCAGGTCCATGTTCTTTCCCCGTGCGATCCGGAGCGCGTCCTGCGGTGTCATAACGCCGAGCTGATTCCCTTCGTCGTCAATCACGCGGATTTCGCGTACGCGAATGCGCTCATTGGTGCGAATAAACCTCTTATCGATACAGAGCCTCCGAACAGTACAAAAGCTTAAGAATTATAGCAGAAATGGCGGATAGGTTAGAACCAGAGGGAACGGTAAATCCCTAAGGACAAAAGCGCAGCCCCTGCTACCAGGCAGAAAAGACGATTCATTCGAACAACTTGCGGCGCTGCCCCTGTCCACCAGTGAGCATCCCTGGTGAATGACCAGTAGACGCAGATTCCACCGAAGACTATGTCAGTCAGCTGAATAGGTACGCTGAGGACGGTTAAGCCCAATAATAGCGGGTTGGTCATCTACAATTCCGCCCCAAGGCTCGCGATTTTGACCTATCAGGCTTTCGGTTTCAATGTCCAAGATACCAGCCTTGACCCACTGATTTGCCTCCCACTTCCCCTCCAGCCATAGCTTCTGGAAGTTGTCGGTCAGGCATTCAGTATGGGTGCCATTGAAGTGGGTGAGCGTAATGGCCTCAAGCGTCTTCCCAATAAACCCCTGCTGGAACTCGCGCTTCTTTGCCGCCGCCAATTCGCGCAGGACCCGGTTCCGCTCCTTCATCACCTGCGGGTGGACTTGGTTCGGCATCGCCGCTGCTGGCGTTCCCGGACGCGCCGAGAACGTGAAAACGTGAAGGTAGGTCATTGGCAGTGATGCGATGAACTGGCGTGTCTCCTCGAAATCGGCGTCCGTCTCGCCAGGAAAGCCCACCATCACATCGGCGCCGACCGCTGCCGAAGGCATGGCGGCCCGGATCTTTTCGATCTTCTCGCGGTAATGCCACGGCCGATACTTGCGGTGCATCAGGCGCAGCACGCGATCACTGCCGGACTGCATCGGCACATGGGCATGCTTGGCGATTCGAGGGGATGAGGCGCAGAGTTCGATCAGCTCATCCGTCCAATCCATCGGCTCAACCGACGAAATACGGAGCTTTTCGAGGGACGTCTGACCGAGGATACTGCGGACAAGTGAGGCGAACTTACTTGACTCACGAAGATCTCTCCCCCACCGCCCGAGGTTAATTCCTGAGATAACGACTTCCCGATACCCCATCCCTACCAGCGCCTTTACTTCCGAAATAACAGCTATGTCTGGCAGCGAACGGCTGCGTCCTCTAACGCTGGGGATTATGCAGAAGGAACAGCGGTTATTGCAGCCGTCCTGGACCTTCAGATTCGGTCGTGTCTTCTCCGATGCGGTATCGGCATCGAAGACCGGAGCGGCCATCAGTTCGGTATGGGCGAAGATATCGCCGACTAGAATTTCGCCAGCTGCCGGCGATGGGGTCATGCCAACTTGCGCCAACGGCAAAAATTGCGAACTTCCACTGCAGGCCACTTCGCCGACCTGATGCTTATGGGAATTGCCTATCACCCAGTTAACGCCGGGGATAGACGCCAGTTCTTCGGGCGCCCTTTGCGCGTAGCATCCGGTGACGACAATCTTGCAGGCCGGATTCTGCCGATGGATCCTGCGGATGGAGTTGCGAACGTCCTGATCGGCGGAAGCAGTTACGGTGCAAGTATTTAGCACCACCACGCTGGCTTCCTGCGCGGTTTCCGAGCGTGCCAGACCGCGCTCGATGAACTGTCGCTCAATTGCGGCACCATCGGCTTGCGTAGCACGACAACCGAA
>DASTGW010000604.1:0-3723 GCA_035718705.1 Terriglobales bacterium
GTATGCCAAATTCCCCAAAATAAATCTCAACACAGAGGTACAGGAAAAACACCTGGCGGGTTGGAAGTTAGGAGTGCGGGGGACGCGGGAAACGGAGAGTACAGAGAAATACATAGATGCTTCGCTGCGCTCAGCATGACCTCTCATGACCAGTAGTTCCTCAGCATGACTTCTCTGCTGCTACCCAGGGTTACTGCAGTTCGTGCTTTACTTCACAAAGTACTTGACGAACCCATGGGCCTGACCTATTCTCCTACCCATCATGGCCACGGTCCGCCGTTGTCGAGTGAACAAGCCGGTTGTGATCTCCGCCCCGTCCGACGACGCGATGGAGAACCTCGAGTTCATCCGACGCACACTCGAAATCTCGGGAGCATTTACGGCCGTGCCCGGCTGGGGACTGGTTGCCGTCGGCGTGACGGCGATTGGCGCCGCGCTGATGGCGAATGAACAGACTTATGTTCACCGCTGGCTGCTGATCTGGATTGGCGAAGCGATCATCGGATTGGCGATTGCGCTGTGGTCGATGTACATCAAGGCGACGCGCACCGGCGTGACGCTTCTGGCTGCGCCCGGACGCAAGTTCGCGCTGGGCTTGCTGCCGCCACTGGTCTGCGGGGCGATTCTGACTCCGATCCTGTATCGGGCCGACGCGATCGCACCGTTGCCGGCGGTTTGGCTGCTGCTTTACGGCACGGCGGTCGTCACGGGCGGAGCGTTTTCGATCCGCATTGTGCCGGTGATGGGCATGTGCTTCATGGTGCTGGGAGTGCTGGCGTTCGTAACGCCCGGTTCCTGGGCCCTGGTGTGGATGCTGGCTGGATTCGCCGGACTGCACCTGCTGTTCGGTTTCCTGATTGCGAGGAATTATGGTGGTTAAACGCTCACATTCAACTCAGCCGGAGAAGGCTGCGCCGGTCCGTCAGAAGGTCAGCGAACCGCGCGCGCATCGTCCGCCTACGCTCCCGGATTTCGATCCGCTGATTCATGAGCGGCTTCGTCTCGGGATTCTCAGCGCACTGGCGGTGAACCAGTCGCTCAGCTTCAACGACCTGAAGCAGTTGTTGAATACAACGGACGGGAACCTCAGCGTGCACGCGCGCAAACTCGAAGATGCCGAGTATGTGCGCTGCGACAAGTCGTTTGATGGTCGCACGCCGCGTACCACGTACCAGCTGACGTCGAACGGCCGCAAGGCGCTGGAGAAATATCTGGATCACATGGAGTCGCTGATCAAGGTGACGCGAGAGAAGTAAGGGCCCATATATTTTTTATCCTCATGCTTTGCTGTGCAAAGTACTTGGAGATGAGATGAACGCCAACATGAACTTCCCGGCTCCGCTCTCGGCACTGGCCTTTCTCGGCCTTGTCGCGGTGCTGATGCTCTGCCTGGCGCTCATCATCGGATTCGCGTTCTCCCGGAAGCGTGGCGCGCTACGGGCGACGGCGGCGGTGTCCATTATCACCGCCGCCGTCTACGGTGGAGCGCTGTTGCTCTTCTCTGTTGCGAGTAACCAGGTGCTGCTAAGCAAAGGCCAGGAGAAGTACTTCTGTGAACTCGATTGCCATCTTGCGTATTCAGTTGTATCCGCAGGATTCGAAGCCGATCCGCGGGTCGCCGGAGACACTCGATATGTAGTGGAACTTCAAACGCGATTTGATCCCACCACGATCGGGCCGCAACGTGGTAACGGGGATCTGACACCCAGTCGGAGAGAAGCAGTCTTGATCGACCGCGGGCAAGAGATGCGCCCTGCCGAGGTGCAGGGCCAATCCCTGATGACGCCATTGCGGCCCGGCGAGGCTTACCGCACGAAGTTGATTTTTGAGGTGCAAGCGACAGGGGCTCATCCGTTCCTCTGGTTACATACGCGAGCCGATGCACCGGAGTGGATGATGATCGGGAACGAAGTAAGCCCGCTGCACCGGAGAGTTTTGTTTCAGCTGTAGAAGGTCGCGGACAGGAGTGTCCGCGCCACACAGGATCAGATCAAAATGAAGAGCGCAATCAAACGTCATTATTCGCAGTTCACGTCGGCAGCCACGCGCACGGTTTTTTGTATCGAGCGCAGCGGGCCGGATGCAGTCATTCTTTCTTCCGAGTTCGACTTGTACGATCGCCTGTTGCGGCAAGTGCGCTTTGAGCACCTGAACGGCAAACTCGCGCACTCGGCGTACACGGAGTTCTCATCGACCGGCACAGTGGCCGAGCAATGGGTGCTTCTGTATGACACGAACGGCCGGGTGACGGAAACGTTCGGCTTCGATGCGGAGGGCCATCCGATCGAAGCGGAGAGCCAGGCCCTGGTCTGCTAGGCGCGTAATCCTTCCCACGATGTTGTCCCCAAAAACGCCCGGTCTGGTGTAGCCGCCGCCAGCCGGGCGCGTTTTCTGCCCGCCACGGTATAATTTCTGTTTGCCCCCTGCTGCACCTTCCATACCGTAAACATAGAGGACGAAATGGCAACTGATGTCATCATGCCCCAAATGGGCGAGTCGATTTTCGAAGGCACGATCACCAAATGGCTGAAGAAGCCCGGCGAACAGGTCCAGCGCGACGAACCGTTGTTCGAGATTTCGACTGACAAGGTCGATGCCGAAATCCCAGCTCCCGCCAGCGGCGTGCTGAAAGAGATCAAGGCCAGCGAAGGCTCGACCGTCCAGGTGAACACGATTGTTGCGGTAATCGATGCGGCAGGCGCGGCGGTAAGCGCCCCGGCAACTCCGGCGCAGAAGGCAACGGCGCCCGTGATCGGAAGCCCGGAACTGGATCCATCGGTGAGACCCAGCTCAGCCTCGCCGAAAGAAAGCAAGGATGGGGCACCCGCAGTCTCAGGCGGTCCGGCGACCGACGTGGTGATGCCGCAGATGGGAGAGTCCATCTTTGAAGGCACAATTACCAAATGGCTGAAGGGGGTGGGCGACAAGGTCCAGCGTGATGAGCCGCTGTTTGAGATTTCGACGGACAAAGTCGATGCCGAGATTCCCGCCCCTGCGAGCGGCGTGCTTACCGAGATCAAGGCTCAGGCAGGAACCACGGTGCAGGTGAATTCGGTGGTCGGCGTGATCGGCGGCGGAGCAGGTGCTCCGGCTGCGGCTCCTGCACCTGCGAAAGCTGCGGCTCCGGCCCCGAGTGCTCCGGCACCTGCTGCTGTGGCTCCGGTTGCTCCGGCGCAGGAAGAGGAAGAAGAAACTACGGTTGACGGCAAGAAGATTCGCTCGTCGCCGCTGGTGCGCAAGATGGCCAAGGAGCACGGCGTCAACCTGGCTCAGGTGAAGGGCACCGGTCTTGGCGGACGCATCACCAAAGAAGACATACAGGCGTACATCGCGCAGCCGCGCCCGGCACAACCGGCTGCGGCGGCCCCATCGGCTCCGGCTCCTGCGAGGACTGCAGCGCCTGCACCTGCAGTTTCCGCGCCGCTGCCGGGCGAAGTGGTGGCGATGTCGCAGATGCGCAAGGTGATCGCGCAGCGCATGGTGGAGTCGAAGCGCACCAGCGCCCACGTGCACACTGTGTACGAGATCGACATGACGCGCGTGATGAACCTGCGCGACAAGGTGAAGAAGCAGTTCGAGCAGAAGAATGGCGTGAAGCTCACGCCGACAACGTTCTTCGCGCGGGCGGCGGTGAAGGGCATCCGCGAGTTCCCGATCATCAACGCATCGGTCGAGGGCGATAACATCCGTTATCACCAGAACATCAACATCGGCATCGCCGTG
>DASTGW010000605.1:0-4249 GCA_035718705.1 Terriglobales bacterium
GTGCCGTTGGGCGCGAACTTCATCAGGTTCAGCGACGCGAGGTTGCAGGCCGAGTCGTCGAGGAACATGTATTCGCTGCAGGGGTTCGAGGCGTTGATGCGCGCGGTGTTCTTCGACGTGTGCCACTTGTTGATGGTGGTGTCGAACTGCATGCCGGGGTCGCCGCAGCGCCAGGTGGCGTCGGCGATCTTGTTGAGCAACTCGCGCGCCTGGAACTTCTGCATCACCTTGCGATCCTTCACGCCGCGGGTGAAGAACTCATCGTCGCGTACGACCGACTGCATGAACTCGTCGGTGACGCGGACGGAGTTGTTGGCGTTCTGGAAGAAGATGGAGGAGTAGGCGTCGGAGTCGGGACCGGAGCCGTCATAGCCGGCATCGACCAGCGCCCAGGCCTTGGCTTCTTCCTTCGACTTGCACTCGATGAAGTCGACGATATCGGGATGGTCGATGTTGAGGATGACCATCTTGGCGGCGCGGCGCGTCTTGCCGCCCGACTTGATCACGCCGGCAAAGGCGTCAAATCCCTTCATGAAGGAGAGCGGTCCGGAGGCCGTGCCACCGCCGGAGAGCTTTTCCATGGAGCCGCGAATCGGAGACAGATTCGTGCCGGTACCCGATCCCCACTTGAAGAGCATGCCCTCGGTCTTCGCCAGGGTGAGGATGGACTCCATCGTGTCCTGGATGGAATTGATGAAGCAGGCCGAGCACTGCGGATGCGTGTAACCCGTGCGCTCGAAGACGACGGTCTTCAGGTTCGGGAGCCAGTGCCAGGTGCCGGCGTCGGAGTGCGGCTCGAGGCGATGGCAGCCCACGTTGAACCAGACGGGCGAGTTGAAGGCCATCATCTGGTGAACGAGGATGTGAACCAGTTCGTCGTGGAAGACGTTGGCGTCTTCGGAGGTGCGGAAGTAGCCGCCGGCCATTCCCCAGTCGCGGATGGTTTCGGCGACGCGGGAGATCAGGGCGCGCACGCCGCTCTCACGCTCGGGCGTGCCGATGCGTCCGTGCAGATACTTCGAGGCGACGATGTTGGTCGCCGTCATGGACCAGTCTTTGGGCGTCTCGACATCTTTTTGCTCGAAGATGGTGTTGCCCTTGGCGTCGGTAATCGAGGCGGTGCGGGTTTCCCATTCGACGGTGGAGTAGGGATCGACGCCCTGCTTGGTGAAGTAGCGGCGGAACTGGAGGCCCGGGTACTTCTTTTTATCGACCTTAGGGTCGGCTGGTTTTGGGCTGGAAGCGACGCTGGTGGCGTCCTTCGCTACATCATTCAGGGCGGCACTGGTTTTGATTTCCGACGACATGGTTGACTGGTCTCTCCTTAAAGGCGGCACGCGGCACGGTGAAACGGTTACAGGCGACCCTTCGCGCCAGGAATCGTGGTTCCGGGTTGCGGCACCGGGGGAGGCGGGCCGTGCGAAGAGAAATATGGGTGAAAAAAGATCGCGTCTTGCTGCCGGAATGTCCGGCGTGAAACCGAGCTCGGGAACCGTTTTCCGGGTGCCGAAAAGGGAACCTGTGGAAGACTGTTCTTGGGCTTGGGATGGTGAAGTTACGCCTGTATGTTGGGCGTGTCAAGACCCCTGTACTACATATTGTAGTTCAATAACTTATCCGTGGCGACACTTGGCCAAAAAGGCACTTGACAGCAATTGCCAATTAGATGGTGCAACGGAGCTTGTCGGAGCTGGGTCTCGACGGCCGAACCGGCAGGCAAGGTGAGGGTAAGAGGGAAGGGTTTGGGGGTCAATTACACGAATCGTGTGCAACGGTGGAAATGGTGTGTAGAAGGGAGATTAGGAGTGGATAAAGAGGCAACTAAGAAGGACGATGGACGCAGTGAAGCAAAGAGCCTGGGTCTCCGCTGGTGCGCCCACAATCTTCAATGAGAGTTCGGATTGGCCACCCGTCAGGCAAAGTAGTATTGGTGATCGGAAATCTATGAACGTCGTACTGCTCGCAGACGTGGTCCAAGCCCCGTACACCGCAGTTGCCATGTGCGTCGCTGGGGGCGCAGTTTTCGTGTTCGCCGTGCTGGCAACGAAACACAAATTTGCGGAGGCTCGTGGCCTGGACAAGATCGTGACTCTGAGCAATTTGTGTATCGCCGTCCCGCTGGCGATCTTTGGCGCGCTGCATCTCTTCGGCGCAGATTTTGTCGTAAACATTGTTCCGGAGTACATGCCGTGGCGCATGTTCTGGGTCTATGGTGTCGGCTGCGCATTGATCGCCGCGTCCTTGAGTATCGCCTTCAGAATTGGAGTGCGCTGGTCGGGCCTGCTCTTCGGAATCATGATGTTCTCGTTTGTTGCGATGATCCATCTTCCTGGAGCGGTGAGGCAGCACGACAGAATTCTCTGGGTGATTGTCTTCCGCGAGATGTCGTTCGGCGGCGCTGGCTGGATCCTTGCCGGAAAAGCATTCGATGAAGGGCGCGGGCGACACCAGAGAATACTGATAATCGTCGGCCGGGTTTTGATCACGATCGCGCTATTATTTTTTGGACTTGAGCATTTTCTGCACGCCACCGGGCTTCCCGGAGTTCCGCTCAAGAAAGAGCTGCCGGTTTGGATACCGGCTCGCCAGCTCATTGACTATGTGACGGGCGCAGCTCTTCTCGGGGCCGGGGCAAGCAGTCTGCTGAACAGGAAGACGCGGATGGTCGCAGCCGCTGTCGGTGGTTGGATTTTGCTGATGGTTCTCGTCATCTATGTCCCAGTCATGATCACGGCACTCGCCGAACCAGGCATTGGAGTGAAGGTGGAGGGGATCAACTACTTCGCCGATACGCTGCTGTTTGGAGGAGCGATCCTTGCGCTGGCGAGCGGTGTCTCACCCGGCCCTTACGCCCAACGGAGGGGCTAAAGAACGGGGCTAAAGGACGGGGCACGCACAATCTCTAACGTGAGCGTTTGTGTACGGGCCACTCGCCCCCACCCTATCGCCAAAAACGGCCGATGAGGATGGGGCACCCATGTAGACGAACATCTCGACCCCGACTGCCAATCGCTTTTACCGATTGCTCTTCGCCTTCTTCTTGTACCACTTCTGTTCTTGACCGGCCCGGCCTTTGGGGAAGAACTTCTTTTTGCCGCCGAATTGGGGACGCTTGCTCTTGTTGCCCCAGACTTCGGGTTTGGCGGGAGGCGGATCGTCGATGACTTCGGGGGCGGGCAGGAGTTCGCGGCGGATGCGGACTAACATCGCTGCTAATTCTTCGGGCGAACGTTTCGCCAACAAAATCCTTCCAGCCGAGAGATCTTCTTCCGCCGGCGACTCTGACATGGCGACGATTTCGTTGATGACGTTTTCTTCGTCGCGGGCGCGGATGGCGTCGGCCGAGGGAGCGGGAGTCCATTGCGCCTTGATTTTTCCGGAGGCCAGCATCTGTTCCGCGACGCGGCGTTTCGGGGCGGGCACGAGCATTACCGACAGGCCTTTGCGTCCGGCGCGCCCGGTGCGTCCGCTGCGATGGAGAAGCGCCTGGCGATTTTGCGGCATGTCGGCGTGAATGACGAGGCCGAGGTCGGGCATGTCGAGTCCGCGGGCGGCGACGTCGGTGGCGACGCAGACGCGGGCGCGCCCGTCGCGCAGAGCCTGCAGGGCATTGGTGCGATCGCGCTGGCTGAGTTCGCCGGAGAGCGCCACGGCGGAGAATCCGCGCTCCTGCAGATTCGCGTGCAGGTGTCGCACGGATTCGCGAGTGGAACAGAAGACCAGCGCGCCCTGCGCGTCGAAAAATCTGAGTGTATTTACCACCGCGTGTTCGATGTCTCGCGGTCGGATGGGGAAGGCGCGGTATTCGATGTCGCCATGCGGCTCGTGTTCCGACGAGAGTGCCATGCGAAGCGCGTTGTGCTGGTAACGCTTGGCGAGGCCGAGAATGTCTTTCGGCAAGGTCGCGGAGAACATGAAGGTGCGGCGCTCGGAGGGCGTGGCGTTCAGCAGGGTCTCGAGTTCTTCGCGGAAACCGAGGTCGAGCATCTCGTCCGCTTCATCGAGCACCACCGCGCGGATCTGGGACAAGTCGAGGCGCTTACGATCAAGGTGATCGGCCAGGCGACCCGGCGTGCCGACTACGATGTGAGCTCCCTGCTGGAGCGCGAACTGCTCACGGCGAATGTCCATGCCGCCGACACAGGAGACGATGCGGGCGCTGGTGTCGGCCATCAGCCATTCGAGTTCGCGCCGGACCTGCAGCGCGAGTTCGCGCGTGGGCGCAACGATGAGCGCCAGCGGCTGCTTC
>DASTGW010000606.1:0-2131 GCA_035718705.1 Terriglobales bacterium
CTGCACGAAATTGGCAGCCGAATGGCGGCCTCCGATCCGCTACACACTGTGCTGAATCGTATTGTGGACTTCGCGTGCTCTCTCATCCAATGCGATTCCTGTTTTGTTTATCTTCTCGAAGCAGATCAACTGGTTTTGCGCGCGTCGAAGAATCCGCATTCCGACGTGGTCGATCATTTGGGCATCTGGCTCGGCCAGGGGATCACCGGTTGGGTCGGATGGCACCGGGAACCTGTAGCGATTCCTGAGAAGGCTCTCAAAGATCCCAGGTTCAAGCTCTTCAAGAACCTCCCGGAGGATACTTTCGAAGCGTTTCTCTCCGTACCGATCCTGTGCCGGGGCAAATTGATCGGTGTCATCAATCTGCAGCATCGTAAGCCCTATTACCACACCGAGCAGGAAGTGCGTCTGCTTACTGCGGCCGGTTACCTCGTGGGCGCGGAGTTGGAACGCGCGCGCCTTGAGAGCGAGAATCTGGAGCTCTCCGATCGACTCGAATCACGAAAGCATATTGAGAAAGCCAAGGGAGTATTGCAGCGCGATTTCGGCCTCGATGAAGACACGGCGTATAAAGCCATGCAGCGCGAAAGCCGGCAGCGCCGCAAATCAATGCGCGAGATCGCCGAGGCCATTCTGTTGAATGACGACCTTCGCAGGACGCGCTGGTCCCTTGCGGCGCAAGCCAGCGAGGAAGTCCCGTCATCCGACACGTAGTTAGCTGGAATTCGGCGGGAGACTTGTCTCCGGCGTAGATTTTGCGTAAGATCACTTCAAGCGAGACAAGGCTGTCTCCTATTTCTATTCACCCTGCACCATGCCGTGCCAGGGTCCCAACGCAAAAAACCAGTGTTCCGCCATGGACAGAAGTTCCGTCAACTCAGGACTTCTCTTCCCTGCGGCGCACCGTTAAATATCTGCTCAACGAGCAAAGGGAGTTCGGCATGGAATCTCCTGCACCTCACAATTCGGGCGGCGCATTTAATGCTGAGCAGAAGGAGTATCTTCTGGGCTTCATGGCAGGCGCAATGCAGCGCGGGATCCGGCCTTTTGTCGGCCACACTGAAGCGGGCCTGATAACAAACGATCCTGCTTCCGGTGTTGCCAATCGCGCAGAACCTGCTGAAGAAACTTATCATGGCACGCCTCTCTCGGACTTGTGCCGCGAAGAACTTTGGAAGCACGAGCAGAATCCTCTCGATGTATGGGACAAGCTTGTTGCTCATGCAGCCGAAGACCGCGTGCCCGAAGCAGAAGACATCTTCCGTTTCAAATATCACGGGCTTTTCTATGTAGCGCCCGCTCAGGACTCCTTTATGATGCGCCTGCGTATCGCCGGCGGATTCCTGACCGCACATCAGATGCGCGGACTGGCCGATATCGCCGAGAAGTTCGGTGCAGGGCGTGCCGACATTACGACTCGCGCGAACCTTCAGATTCGCGAGTTCCAGCCGAAGGATATTGTGCGCGTGCTCATGGCGGTGCAAGCTCTCGGGCTAACGTCGCGCGGTTCCGGGGCCGACAACATTCGCAACATTACGGCATCACCTCTCGCGGGCATCGATCCGAATGAGTTGATCGACACGGCACCCTATGCCAACTCTCTCCACCACTGCATCCTCAACAGCCGCGACCTGTATGACCTGCCGCGCAAATTCAACGTTGCCTTCGACGGCGGGGGCACCATTAGCGTCGTTGCCGACACGAATGATATTGGCTTTGTTGCTGTTCGTGTGGGCGAGAACCGCAGTGTACCTGCCGGCGTTTACTTCCGCGTTCTGCTTTGCGGAATCACGGGGCACAAGCAATTCGCTTCGGACTGCGGGATCCTGGTGAAGCCCGATCAGGCAGTAGCCCTGGCCGCTGCCATGATACGCGTCTTCATCGACCACGGCGATCGGACAGATCGTAAAAAAGCGCGACTCAAATACCTAGTAGACAGATGGGGTGTAGAAAAGTTCGTTGCCGAAGCTGAGAAGCGATTGACGTTCTCCCTGATGCGTCTTCCTGAGGAAGAATGCGAAAAACGCAACAGCATCGATCGCGTCGGCCACATCGGAGTTCATCCACAAAGCCAGCCGGGCCTCAACTACGTCGGGATTTCCGTTCCGGTAGGGCGGCTCCCCGTCGACCA
>DASTGW010000607.1:0-3050 GCA_035718705.1 Terriglobales bacterium
CATGCAACAGCAGCTCATGGGAATGTTAATGCCCTCAACCTATGTTGGCGGGTATTCGGACGACAACAAAATCATGTACACCAATCGCCTGCGGTTGAACATCGATACCCAGGTTGCAGAGAACGTCACGGTTGCTGCCCGCCTGAGCATGTACAAGGTGTTTGGCGATTCCACAGGCGTGCAGATGTTTGCCGGTCAGCCGACGCAGCTCGCGATTGACGGAACCACTACGCGCGTCCCGAACTCCGATATCCTTCGCGTTGAACGCGCCTACTTTACCTGGAACAATATCGGTGGCGCGCCGCTCTACATCTCCATCGGCCGCCGGCCTTCCACCGAAGGTCCGCCGATGAACTATCGCAATGACGAGATGCGCGCGGGAACTCCCTCCGGCGGTCTCATCGACTACCAATTCGATGGCATCACGGTCGGCTACCACATCGGAGACAAAGTCGCCCTGCGTGCATGCTACGGACTCGGCTACGAATCTGGTTTCGGTAACGGCAACGCGTTGAAGCTTCCTGCTGATCGCTTAAAGGACGTTCACTTCTTCGGCGGCAACTTCGACCTTTACTCGACGGACAAGACCTTCATCCAGTCCACCATCGCGCGTGCGTGGAATGTCACTGACGGTTTTAACGGCGAGATCGTGCTGCCGAATAACCCGGTCACTGGTGATCAGATCGGCGCCCCTCTGATCATGCGCTTCACGCCCAGTGTGAATCTCGGCGCGATCAACCTCTATGGTGTGAACCTGTCGCGCCGTTTGGGCCCGGTTGACATGTATAGCAGTTTCAACTGGTCGAGCACTCGTCCCAATGGCGAGACTTCGCCCTTCGGCGGATTGATGTCCGATCCGTTTGAGACGCCGCAGAATCACGACGGCCACATGGTCCTGCTCGGGTTGCGTTTCAACGTGCCGCAGAACGACGGCCGCACCAAGCTTGGGTTTGAATTCAACCAGGGCTCCAAGTACTGGTTCAACTTCTCTCAAGCGGAGGACGATATCCTCGCGCCCAAGACCAGCACACGCGGCGAGGTGTACGAAACCTACCTCACGCACCGTATCAGCGATCGTTTCATCTTCAAGGCTAGCTACCTTCGTTATAACCCGACCTACTCCGGGTCTGGTTGGCATGTTGGCGCGCCGAAGAGATTGGACAGCACACCCGTGCTCGGATTCCCAACCTTCGACGTGGCGAACATGTTCACCGTGGGACTAACGGCAAGGTTCTAGCAGACCTCCTGAACGTGTGGAGTGGAGGCTTGTTCACTCCACACCTTTTTCCGCGAGTTTGAAGATCACGGTGTGTGCCATGGAATCGAAGATCACGAGACGTCAATTTATGCGCAGATCCTCAGCGGCCGCCGCAGTCACCGCAGCCGTTGGCGGAGCGGCCAGTGCAGACGTTCACCCTCCGGGGCTGCGCGGCGAAACCCGCGTGCAACAGATCGCGACGAATTGCGAAATGTGCTTCTGGCGTTGCGGTGTCATGGCTGAGGTGGCGGATGGCAAGCTGCTAAAACTGCAAGGCAATCCTCACCATCCCCTCACCAAGGGAAAACTCTGCGCCAGGGGCAACGCCGGGGTCGCGCTTCTGAACGATCCGGATCGCCTCAAATATCCGCAGATTCGCACGGGCGAACGCGGCCAAGGCAAGTTCAAGCGCGTTTCCTGGGACGAGGCGCTCGACTTCCTCGCCACGCGTCTAAAAGAGTTGAAACAAAAATACGGTCCGGAATCGGTCGCCGTATTCCCGCACGGTGTGCACTCGGGTTTCTTTTCTACTTTGATGAAGGCCTACGGCACACCGAATTCAGCCGAGCCGGCGTTTGCGCAATGCCGCGGTTCGCGTGACATCGGATACCAGCTCACGTTTGGTCGTCCGGTGAACTCGCCCGAGCCAGTCGACCTCGAAGAATCGAAGTGCATTGTCTTGATCGGAAGCCACATCGGGGAGAATGTCTTCACCTCCCAGGTGACTGCCTTTGCCGAAGGCCTGGCGAAAGGCGCGAAGCTCATCGTCGTCGATCCCAGGTTTTCGACGGCTGCCTCGAAAGCCAATTACTGGTTTCCCATCAAGCCGGGAACAGACACCGCCCTACTCCTGTCCTGGATGAACGTAATCATCGCGGAGAAACTTTACGACAAGGACTTCCTCGACAAATATGCCAGTGGTTTCAAAGAGCTGACGGAGCACGTCAAGCCCTTCACGCCGGAATGGGCTCAATCTATCACTGAAATTCCGGCTGCCAAGATCCGCGAAACCGCGCACCTGATGGCCGATTCACGGCCTGCGGTCGCGATCCATCCGGGGCGTCACGTCACCTGGTATGGCAACGACACGCAACGCGCGCGAGCCATGGCCATCCTCACCGGACTGCTCGGAGCTTACGGCCGCAAGGGCGGAATCTTCCTGCCGACAAAGATTGCTCAGGGGCGCATCGCATTACCGCCGATGCCGGAATCTGAAAAGCCTCGCGCCGATCGCCGGGAGGGTGCATACCCGCTTGCCACCGAAGAAGCACACGGACTTACGCATGGGCTCATCGAAGCGACGTTAACTGCTAACCCGTATCCCATTAAGAGCTGGATCGTGTACGGGCAAAACATCTTCGAAAGCATCCCCCGGCGACAGAAGACTCTGGAAGCCATCAAGCAACTCGAGTTCATGGCGGTCGTAGACGTTCTCCCGATGGAGCAAACGCGATACGCAGATCTGGTTCTCCCGGAGGCGACCTACCTGGAGCGCTACGATCCTCCGGCGGTCGTCACCACCAGTAAACGTCCATATGTCGCGATTCGTCAGCCCGCCGTCGCGCCAATGTACGAATCGAAGCCGGGCTGGTGGATCGCAAAGGAAGCAGCGAAGCGTCTCGGACTTTCCGAGTATTTCCCATGGACCGATCCAGACGATCATCTCCGTCGATTGATCGCACCGCTCAACATCAATGAGCAGGAGTTGAAGGCGCTCGGTGCCGTTTCGTTTGATGGCAAACCTTACATCGAAGATCGCACCGAAAACGATGGACCCTTATTTCCAACCCAG
>DASTGW010000608.1:0-2188 GCA_035718705.1 Terriglobales bacterium
AAGCTGAAGAAGCGGTACCACACGGAAGTGAACCTGAAGGCCCCGAAGGTGCCGTATCGTGAAACGATTCGCGGACGTGCCGATGCGCACGGACGCCACAAGAAGCAGTCGGGCGGTCACGGGCAGTTCGGAGACTGCAAGATCAAGATGGAACCGCTGCCACGCGGAGGGAACTTTGAGTTCGTGAACGATATTTTTGGCGGCGCGATTCCGAAGAACTTCATTCCGGCCGTGGAGAAGGGCATCGTCGAGGCCGCGGCGCGCGGATATCTCGCCGGATTCCCGGTCGTGGATTTCAAAGTGATTCTTTACGACGGTTCGTATCATGATGTCGACTCGAACGAACTCTCGTTTAAAACCGCAGGGCGCATTGCTTTCAAGAAGGCCATGGAGCAGGCAAAACCCGCTTTGCTGGAGCCGGTGATGAAGGTGGAGATTACCGCTCCGGACGAGTTCGCCGGATCCATCATGGGCGACCTGAACTCGCGTCGTGGACGCATCCAGGGCATGGACAACAAGGCTGGCAAGACGATCGTGAAGGCCGAAGTGCCCATGTCGGAAATGCTGACCTATGGGGCAGAATTAACGTCGATGACCCAGGGTCGCGGGACATACTCCATGGAAATGGATCACTACGATTTCGTGCCAGCGGCACAGCAGGAAAAGATCGTCACGGCAGCGAAGGCGGCCAGAGGCGAAGAGGTGGAAGAAGAAGAGTAATGCTTCTGGTATGACGTTCGGCGCGGACTACGGTCCGCGCCTTCTGTTTTCCCGGCACTATTCGGATGATTTAGTCGGGCGAAGTCACTGAATTTCAACTCTGCACATTCTTATAATTCGCCGCATGGGCAAGCGCGTCTGTCCGTGGTGGATCGGTTACTTCCTGCTGCTTCCGCTTCGTCGACTTGGGCAAGATCCACGGAAGCTGTTAGCGCCATATGTTCGAGAAGGCATGACCGTGCTCGAACCTGGGCCGGGAATGGGATTCTTCACGATCGACCTGCTGCAGATGGTTGGCGATAGTGGGAGGGTCATTGCTCCGGACGTGCAGGCGAAGATGCTAGACCGACTCAAGAAGCGGGCTGACAAGGCAGGAGTCGAGCGACGTCTGGATGCGCGGTTGGTATCCGCTGACTCCATGAACCTCGGGAAGATCCCAATCGTTGATTTCACTCTGGCGTTCGCGGTCGTGCACGAGTTCCCTTCAGCGGAGAAGTTCTTCGCCGAAGCGGCGGCCGCATCGAAGCCAGGGGCAACCCTACTGCTGGCCGAGCCGACTGGGCACGTGAAGGAGAAGGAATTTGAGGAGGAGTTGAAATCGGCGGCGGCCGCCGGGTTCAGGGTCGTCGACAGACCCAGAGTCTCTCGTAGCCATGCGGCGTTACTACGGCGCAATTGAAGTCCTACTTTGCGATGATGGCTCGTTGCGTTATACCATCTCCAAACGTTGGAGATAGCCTTGAAAAAGCTCATCCTCGCACTGCTTCTACTCACCTCGTTTAGCGGCTTTTCTCAAACCCAATCGCAAACCAGTTCGCCGACGAAAGATGAATGGTGGAAGCACGCCATCATTTACGAAATTTATCCGCGCAGTTTTCAGGACACCAATGGCGACGGCATGGGCGATCTCAACGGCATCACCCAGCGACTGGGCTACCTCAAGGACCTCGGCATCGATGCGATCTGGATTACGCCGTTCTATCCTTCGCCCCAGATCGATTACGGCTACGACATCTCCGATTACACCGCGATCGATCCGGATTACGGCACCATGGCTGACTTTGAGCGACTCGTGCGCGAGGCGAAGAAGCGCAACATCCGCGTGCTGATGGATTTTGTGATCAATCACACGTCGGACCAGATCTCATGGTTCAAGGAATCGCGATCATCAAAGACCAATCCGAAGCGCGACTGGTACATCTGGAGAGATGGGAAGAACGGGGGGCCGCCCAACAACTGGCTCTCGTGGTTTGGCGGATCCGCGTGGACGCTCGATCCTAAGACGAACCAGTATTACTACCACTACTTCTATACGCAGCAGCCTGACCTGAACTGGCGTAATCCTGAAGTCAAGAAGGCCATGTTCGATGTCGTGCGTTTCTGGCTTGATAAAGGCGCGTCGGGGTTTCGCATCGATGCCGTTTCTCGTCTCTATGAAGATCCCAACTTGCATGATGATCCGATCCTT
>DASTGW010000609.1:0-4545 GCA_035718705.1 Terriglobales bacterium
GCAGTGTCAGCCCCAGCGACCAAATGTCCGATGCCGGAGAAACGCCCTGCTAGGATTCCGGAGCAACGTAAGACCCCGGAGAGTTCACAACGTCCCCGGCTCGCATCACGTCGACCGAGGCCAGTTTCAGTTGCTCGCCGACAGCCATGATGTTTCCCGGCTTCACGCCTCCGTGCACGAGTCCTTTGCCATGCAAGAACTCCAGCGCCTCCAGGATCGGCGTCAGCATCTGGCGAACTTCGTCGTTCGTAAGCGCTCGCTGGGAGACGACCTGCGACAAATTCTCGTCGGCATACTCCATCGCAAGGTAGAGCAGCTCAACGCCATCTATCGTGGCACGACCCGATTGATGGATTTTCAGAAGGTGCGGATGCGAGAGGCCCTCGTCCGCTTTCCAGTGCTCGAGCCGCACATTCGCCGATGCGTCAGCAGGAACCAGTTTGATTGCCAGCTTTCGGGAATCGGTGACGGACAGGAAGACTCCACTTTCAGTCGTACCTGCCAGGTACTCGGTGAGTGGAAGGTTGTCGCCTACAACTCTGCCCTGCCACTGTTTCCAGTCGGTCATACTTCTCCTCGGGCGGCGCGCTACAGATAATTAACAGTTCTGCGCGCCCATCCGCAAGGCGTTGTTTCCCTTAGCGTCGCGGACCACCGTTCACTTACCTGACAAGCCCTTGGCGATCACTTATAGAAGAAATCCGAGACAGACAAGATGCCTCACGAAAAACTTTGAGGAATACTGAAACAAACGAGTGATGTACGGAGTACTGGCTACTGAGTACTGGGTATTGGGTACTGGGTATACTGAGTATTGGGTACTGAGTATTGGGTACTGAGTACTGGGTACTGAGTACTGGGTACTGGGTACTGAGTACTGGCTACTAAACACAAAAGGCGCCCCGAAAAACTTCTGGACGCCTTTACGGTGCCGCCTTTGCAATACCGCCGCGGCACAAACTTTATGAAGACTAAAATGGCGGATGCCCCCGCATCCGCCCGTGCTCGAGAACTCCCCTTGGGTTCGGCCCTTTACTGCCCCTTGGTTCGGCCCTGACTGCAGTTCAGCCCTTTCTACTACCCCTGGTTCGGCCCAAAAATTTTGGCCGGCAAAACGGCTGTTATTCCGTTTCTTGGAGCGTTTTAATGTGCTCCTCAAGTGCACGCGCATATTCGCGCTCGGCCTCTAACTCTGATTGCAATTTCTTGACCAGATGTTCCATCCTTAAAATCTCTATTCTTAGCTTCGCCACATCCGATCCGCCTGTCGTGTTTCGAGACGGCATCGTCGCATTTGAGACAGCGGCTGCAACATTTGCGACAGGCGCTGTTACAACTGCCGCTGGTTGCATCGATCTTGGTGCAGCATGACCGTTGCCGCCGTTTCCGCTTGGCCGCGTTGCCGCGGCGAAGATGCTGCTCAATGTCGCCGCCGGATTTCCATTTCCAACGCCCGCAGCCGCATGCATTACCGGAGGTTGCGGCACCGCAACTGGAATTGGCTGAGCGACCGGCATTGCGATCGGAGCCGGAGCGCTCGCCTTCGCCGCTTTATTCAGAAGCTGTTTCACTCTGCCGATTAAATCGCCCGGCTGAAATGGCTTCCGGATCAACTCATCGGCCTTTACCGCAAACGCTTTCTCAGCTACCTGCTTATTGACGACACCTGACATCAGCACAACGGGCGTCGTGGATGTCGAAGGGTTGTGCTTGATGTTCTGGCAGACTTCGTAACCGTCTTTACCCGGCATGATGACATCGGTGATCACGACATCGGGCGGCTGCTGCGACATCTGCGCCAGCGCCGTGTCGCCGTCATGACACGCCACTACGTCGATGTTCTCGCGCCGGAACGCGATCTTAATCACCTCGCGCATCGTCGCGCTGTCGTCAATGAAGTACACAATCGGAGCCGTCATAACAGAACCTCGTCCATCGGACGCTCTTCCTCGTCAATCTCACGCAGTGCCTGCAGCATCAACTCGGTCGCCGAACGCAGCACGGTCCGCGTGGGTTGTGCAAAGCCGTGGATGAACTTGTAAACGCCCTTTTCAGCTTTGTTACAGTTCTTCACAATCTGGATCACTGCATCGTCGCCGACCAACTCGTTCGCCTCGGCGTGTGAAACCTGTCCGTTATCGAAGACGATGATGCCGTCCGTGTCGTCGGAATTAATGTGCAAGGATCCCGTCTGGCGCGAATGGCTTAGCATCTGGATCACTCCCGGCAGATCGAGGTGCGACAGGTTCCCTTCGAGCGCCGTCAGCGAACTCTCCAGCATCTGCGTCGGTTGAAAGCCTTCTTCACGGCTGCGCAGGAACTGCCGGACCTGATTCGCGATCGAATCAGCGCCCTGCTGGCGGCTCACGCAGTCATCGCAACCAGCGCGATAAGAGGCCATCAAGCCTTTCTCGCCGTCGTCTCCGATAGCGATCACCGGAATGCTTGCGGTCTTCGCATCGCCATGCAGGATTGGCACAATGTCGTACGCGTTCATCTCGCGCAGGTTGGTCGCGCAGAGAATCGCGACTGGCGTGTCCCATTCCAGCATCGTCAGTGCGTAAGCTGCGTCCATCGCATGCACCACTTCAAATCCTTGGTCGCGGAGTGCAGTAGTCAGCCGCTTTGCAAACAGCACATTGCTGTCGATCACCAGGAGCTTGCCGATCGAAGCCGACGCGGAATTCATTGCGTCACCTCCGGCGTAAGTTTCTCCAGGTCAATCACCTCAACAATCTCTTTCTCCAGCGACAATAACCCCGCAACATACTCGGCCAGTTTTCCTGTCGGCGGCAGCAATTCACTGCTCGTTAGTTCGCAGTCGCCGCTCACCGGAATGGCCGTTCTCTCTTCCACCGTCTCGAACCGTCTCTTCGCGATGAGGTAATACTTGCGGGTTGGCGCATCATCGCCGACCAGCACCTGCGCCACGTCGTAGACGGGAATCACGTCCCCGCGACGCAGCAAAACTCCACTTACCAGCCGCGTACTCAACGGAAACTCATGCACGTAATCCATACGTGCCAGTTCGGTGACCTGCTCCGCCGGAAGCGCGTAGCGCTTGCGTCCGATCGGAAACAACACGAACTGTGACGGCTCGTTCACGCGGTCACCTCAGCTGTCTCCTGCACCGGCGCTTTTCGTATTTCGCTCTCTTCCAGCGCGTTCAACTCGTGGTGCGACAGGAATCCTGCCGGATTTACAACCGGGATCACCCTACCCGCGATCACGGCCAGCCCGGCATACCAGTTCTGCTCGTCTCCCTGGAATGCTTTTGGTAATGGCAGCACCCGACCGATTTCGGTCATACGGTCTATTCCATCGACCTTCACCGCGACCGGTGACTCGTTCAACAGCAACACGCGACTTGAGTGCGTTGGCAACATGCCGAACTGAATGTTCGCGTCCACAACCCAGTAGCGACGTCCTTCACGCTCGAGCGTGTGCCGTACCTTGCCGAATTGCCGATGCGGGATCGCCTTCATTCCGACCAAACTTTGGATCTCGTTCACCGCCGATGCCGCAATCGCAAACGTGGTCTCGCCGATAGTGAACAGAATTACCGGATGCCCTTGTGCGCGCGGCTTTCGCTGCTGTCTGCGGTGCGGTCTCACATGGCACCAACTTTCGCAGCGCCCATCAGGTACATCGCGCGCTTTTCGATCGCAGCTGAAATACTGTCGATCGGCAACACCTGATCAACCGCGCCGGTCTTAATCGCTTCTGCCGGCATTCCGAAGATCACCGACGTGCTTTCATCCTGGGCAATCACGTGTCCGCCGCCGGCTTTTACCGCCTGCACACCTTTCGCGCCGTCACCGCCCATTCCGGTGAGCACCACACCTATGCACATAGGTCCGGCGAAGGCCGCAGCGGACTCCATCGTCAGATCCGCACACGGACGATAACCGTTAATCCGCTCGCCTTCCTGCAATTCGATTTTTCCTGCGCCGCTGATCCGCAAGTGATGCGATCCCGGACACACATACATTGTTCCCGGCTTCAGCTCTTCCCCGTGCGTCGCTTCCTTCACCGCGATGGAAGCCACTTCCGCCAACTGTTTCGAAAACTGCGCCGTGAAGGTTCCCGGCATGTGCTGCACCAGGATGATCGATCCCAGGAAGTCTCGCGGAATCGCCGGCACCAGTTGCATCAGGGTCTGCGGACCACCTGTCGAAGATGCAATCACCACGATCGGATGTCTTCCATTTGCCGCCGCTGGCGCGGCATGTGAGCCATTGCCATTCGACGGCGCTGGACCGCCTGCTGCGGCTCCGCTCTTCGCATACGGACTGTTCGCCAACACGCCTCGTGCCTGCTCCGCACCATGATTCCTTGCGTTGCGCACTACACGCACACGCGATGCCATTTTTAACTTCCGGCAGATCTCGTCGCGAATGCTGTTCATGTCGAGATCGATACCGCTGCTCGGCTTGGGAACAAAGTCGATAGCGCCCAATTCGAGCGCGCGCAAGGTTGCCTCGGCGCCTTCCTTCGCCTCCGAACTCACAATCACGATAGGCCGCGGATTGGTAGCCATGATCT
>DASTGW010000610.1:0-3776 GCA_035718705.1 Terriglobales bacterium
CCTCGCCACCTTGGGAGAACTCGCGGCCGGCCTCGCACACGAGATCCGCAACCCACTCGCCGGAATCGCCGGAGTCATGGACATCATCGGTCGCGACGTGCCAGCTACGAGCCCGGCCCAGGAAGTTCTCAAAGACGTTCGCGAAGAAGTGCTTCGCATCAATCGGATCGTTACCGACCTCTTGGAGACCGCGCGTCCCAAGCCGCCGGATTTCCACTCCGCCGACCTGAACGCCACCGTCGAACACGCTGTAATCTTTGCGCGTCAACAGGCGCTCTCCAAGCCAATCAAAATCCACTGCCTGAAGCGTCCTCACCTGTCGCCAGTCGAACACGACACGGGCCAGATTCATCAGGTTCTACTCAACCTCGTGCTGAATGCGATCCAGGCACTCGACGGCCCGGGCACCGTCACGGTGAGCATCGATGCTCAAGACGGCATGGCCGCTGTCGAAGTTCGTGACACCGGCCCGGGCATCCCGCCCGAGACACTGCCCAACATTTTCCGCCCGTTCTTTACCACCAAAGGCCACGGTACCGGATTGGGACTGCCCCTCGCAAAACGCATTGTGGAAGACCACGGTGGCGAAATCCGCGTGGAAAGCCGCCCCGGCCATGGCACCACTTTTATCGTCCTTCTCCCCTTCGTGCGCAGTACTGCGGTAACCACAGTTGCCGATGAGAAAGGAGTAGAGTCAAGGTAATGGCGATGGAAAAGGTCCTCATCGTCGACGACGAAAAACTCGTGCGCTGGTCGCTGCGGCAAAAATGCCAGGAATGGGGCTTCCAGGCCATCGATGCGCCCGACGGCGCCAGCGGCATCCGTGCCGCGCACAATGAACTCCCCGACCTTGTGCTGCTCGATGTGCGTCTTCCCGACATGAGCGGACTCGACGTCCTTCAGGACATCAAGCAGAACAACTGTGCTCGTGCCGTGATCATGATTACCGCCGATCCGCAGCTTGAAGACGTGAAGCATGCGCTGAAGCTCGGCGCCTATGACTTCGTCGGCAAGCCGCTCGACTTTGACGAACTCTCCGTTACCGTTCGCAATGCGCTCGAAACCAGTCGCCTGAAGAATGAAGTGGAGTCACTGCGCGGCGAAGTCCGTCGCCGGACCGGCTACCACGAAGTCATCGCCGAATCGAAGAAGATGCAGGAAGTGATGCATTTCGTGCGCAAGGTCGCCGGCAGCGAAGCGAGTACCATCCTGATTCAAGGCGAGAGCGGCACCGGCAAAGACCTCATCGCCAAGGCGATCCACTACGAGAGTTCGCGACAGGACAAACCTTTCGTCGCCGTCAACTGCTCGGCCATCCCCGAAACACTCATGGAAGCCGAACTGTTCGGGCACGAGCGCGGAGCCTTCACCGACGCCAAGGCGATGAAGAAAGGTCTCTTCGAGGTCAGCGACGGTGGCACTCTCTTCCTCGATGAAATTGGCGAACTCTCACCGCTGCTGCAAGCGAAATTACTTCGCGTGCTCGAAGACCAGGTGATCCGCCGCGTAGGAGGCATCCGCGACATGCAGGTCGATGTCCGCGTGATCGCCGCTTCCAATCGCGATCTGGAGCGCGCTGTCCGCGAAGGCACCTTCCGCCAGGACCTCTACTATCGCCTGGCTATCATCTCAATCTTCCTGCCGCCGCTGCGGGAACGCCGCGACGACATTCTGCCGATGGTCGACTTCTTCATCGAGCGCTACGCGCGCAAGTTCCGCAAGAACGTCCGCGGCATCACCGAAGAAACCCGCAAGCTGCTGATGACGCACAACTGGCCAGGCAACGTTCGCGAACTTAAGAACGCCATCGAGCGCGCGATGATTCTCGAGGAAGAAGAGTTCCTCCGTCCCACCTATATGCCATTCGCCGTCGGCCAGAACCATAACGGCCAGACAGCGTTCGAACGCGTGTCCGGCATCTTCGCCAACGCCGAAATCCAGCCGCTCGACAACGGCCGCAGCCTGCCGCCGCTCACCATACCCAACGGCGGCACCTCACTCGAGGAAGTAGAACGCGCCTTCGTCGAACTGGCCATGCGCCAGTCCAACAACAATCAAACCCAGGCCGCCAAACTCCTCGACATTAGCCGCGACGCCTTGCGCTACAAGCTGAAAAAGTTCGGATTAGGACCGGGAGAGGAAGTACCTGAAGAGGCGGAGAGACAAGTTTGAAGTAGCAAGCAGGTAGTCCGATCACAACCGCCCCTTCTCCGATAGCTGGGTCTCTTCCGTGTCTGAAGTAGGTGAAAAACCTGTCCGAACCCGACTTCGACACCCTAAAGGTTGGGAAGTGCTTAACCGATCACCCCAAATGTAAAACGGGCTGCGACCACCGTAACCTAGATCATCACCACAGCCTCGTTTTTCCAAGTTACAACTGTGATAAAAGGACCTAACTTACTCTAATAGTCACCAGGGAGTTTGAAACCGGTCATGAAGGTCGTAGTGCTCTGCGGCGGGCTGGGAACGCGCCTCCGGGAAGAAACTGAATATCGCCCCAAACCGATGGTTGAAATTGGTGGGCGACCGATCCTTTGGCACATCATGAAGACGTATGCGCACTGGGGATTCCGGGAATTCGTTCTCTGTCTCGGGTACCGCGGCAACATGATCAAAGAGTACTTCCTGAACTACGAGGCGATGAACAACGACTTCACCATCTGCCTGGGAAAGAACTCGAAAGTCCAGTACAAGAACGATCATCGGGAACAGGATTTCCTGGTAACCCTCTCCGATACCGGTCCCAACACGATGACCGGGGGACGCGTGAAACGGATCGAAAAGTACATCGATGACGACCTCTTCATGCTCACCTATGGAGATGGCGTAGGCGACATCGATATCGCCCGCTTACTCGAGTTTCATAAGAGTCATGGGAAATTGGCGACGGTCACCACCATCACGCCAAGCTCTCGATTTGGAGTGATTGAAGCCAACTCGATCGGACGGGTATTGAAGTTCCAGGAAAAGCCGAAGACCAGCAACCGTGCCAGTGCCGGTTTCTTCGTCCTTAACCGCAAGGTTTTCGAGCTTATCAATGGGGACGACTGCATCTTCGAAAGAGAGCCACTCGAGCGACTAGTCGCGGCTGGGGAATTGATGAACTACCAGCACGACGGCTTCTTCTATGCCATGGATACTTACCGTGAGTATGAGTATCTGAACGAGCTTTGGAATTCCAAGGCAGCGCCCTGGAAGGTTTGGACGGAATGACCAATCGCTTATGGCGTGACCGGTCCGTTCTCGTCACCGGAGCTACAGGCCTGGTTGGCGGATGGCTGACTCAACATTTACTGCAGCAAGGAGCGTTGGTAACCGCACTTGTGCGCGATTGGACGCCGGCCAGTATCTTCGAAACCGAGGAACTCTCGGAGCGAGTCAACGTCGTTCGTGGCGGCTTGGCGAATCGTGCGTTGCTGGAGCGAACTCTTGGGGAGTACGAGGTCGAGGTAGTCTTCCACCTGGCTGCTCAAACTATCGTTGGCATCGCCAACCGAAATCCCATCTCTACGTTCGAGAGCAACATTCGTGGGACCTGGAACCTACTCGAAGCATGCCGCCGCTCACCAATGGTGAAATCAATTGTGGTTGCGTCCTCGGACAAAGCATACGGAGACCAGGAAACGCTTCCCTACACCGAGGCCACGCCACTCCAGGGGCGCAATCCGTACGATGTCAGCAAGTCCTGCGGCGATCTGATCGCGCAATCGTACGCAAATACCTACGATCTGCCCGTTTCTATTACCCGCTGTGGAAACTTCTATGGCGGCGGAGAT
>DASTGW010000611.1:0-4362 GCA_035718705.1 Terriglobales bacterium
GTCTGATTGCGACGCGAAACCGCACGCGCCAACAACAAATTCGCCACGTTGGCGCATGCAATCAAAAGAACCAGTCCGCAAACCGCCAGCAGGATGTTCAGGCTCTTGCCGTATTCTTCCTTCATCACGGCAACGCCTGCCCCGGCCGGCACGACATTGATCTCCTGCTTCGGCAGCAGGCGAACCACTTCCGCATGCCAGTTCGCCGGATACCCTGCGTCATGTTCCATCCACTGACGCAACATCGTGGTCAGCCTGGGCGCCATTCCTTGGATCGAAGCCCCCGGCTTCAATCGACCGATCACACGTAGCCATGCTGAGAAGGGCGCGTGGATCAGCGCCTGTTGTCCGTCGATCGTCGCCTCCTGTTGCAAGGGCAGGAAAATATCGGGAGGATCGCTGCGCAGCGTCTCGCCGAAGAACCCCGGCGGCGACACTCCGATCACCGTGAAAGGATGTCCTTCGATCACGAAGGTCGACCCAACCACCGCAGCATCGCCCCCATACGCCGTCTGCCAGGCGTGATAGCTCAGCACCGCCACCGGCGCCGATCCCGGCTTGTCGTCGTCAGGCGTAAACAGGCGACCGCCAAACGGTCCCACGCCAAGCGTCCAGAAGTAATTCCCGGTCACGTATTCCGAACGCAACGGACGCGCCGCCACATCTCCCTGGCGCCGTACCGACGGCTGAGCGCCGCCCGCCTGAAAGGCCGCCAGTTGCTCGAATTCCGGAGTCGCCTGCAGTAGGCGCTCGTAGAACGAGTACGGGAACATCCCCCAGCGATCCTGCGGACCGCCTTCCACGCAACAATCGTCGCCCTCTCCAATCCGGTAGAGTTTCGCGGGATCAGCCACTGGCAACGAACGCAGCATCGTTTCATGGATAAGGGTGAAGATCGCGGTCGTGCCGCCGATGCCAAGGGCCAGCGTCAGAATGGCGGCGGTCGTAAATACCGGCGAGTGCCGGAATTGGCGCAGGGCGTATCGAACGTTCCCCATCAAATTATTCATCGCATGTCCTTTACCCGGGAAATGACGTTATTGAGCTTTACGGATTTGCATGGACGGATGTTCCGCACGCAACACCGCTCGTCCCTCAACGCAGGACGCTATGGTCGTTTTCGACGGATTCCGGAAGGGTTGGTAAGCAATAGAAAACGTGGAAGATCTTTCCCAATCAATTAGTTGATAGCTATTTCTCGATAGCAAAACACAGAAAAAAGCCGACCCCTTTCGAAGTCGGCTTCCATCCAGTGATTTACTGAGGTGATATCTATTCTTCTTCGGGCAGCCCTGTACTCATTGGGCGGCCACTTCTCGCCGCCGGAAGACCTACATCCCGGATCTTATAAAGTAGCGCGCGGTAGCTGATGCTCAACGCCCGCGCTGCACGCTTGCGGTTCCAGTTGTTCTGTTCCAGGATCCGCAGGATGACCTTGCGCTCGATCTCGCGCGTCGCCTGGCGGGTTATCTTCTTCAACGATACTGGGCCATCAATCGCGATGTCGGCATTGAACACATCCTGCCGCTTCGCCCCCAACTCATTCGTGATCGCATCTTCGGTACCCAGGATCACGTAACGGCGCATCAGGTTCTCAAGTTCGCGCACGTTGCCCGGCCAGTGGTAACGCTGCAGCTGTTCCATCAGTCCGTTCGAAAGCTGCTTCGCTCGGCAGTTGTATTTCTCGTTGTACTGCTCCAGGAAATAGGCCACTAAGACCGGCACATCGGCTGCGCGTTCACGCAGCGGGGGCAGCTGAATATTCACCACGTTGATGCGGTAGAAGAGGTCCTGGCGGAAACCCCCGTTCTCGATCTCCCGCTCCAGCACGCGATTGGTCGCACAGACCACGCGCGCTTCCACCTTCTTGTCTTCCTGTGCGCCAATGCGACAGAACTGTCCGTCCTGCAGCAGTTGCAGCAGCTTCGATTGCAGCCCGTGCTCCAGCTCCGAGATTTCGTCCAGGAACAGCGTGCCGCGATGAGCCATCTCCACGCGGCCTGGCTTCGATCCCACCGCGCCAGTAAAGGCTCCCTTCTCGTAGCCGAACAGTTCAGACTCCATCAGCGTACCGGGAATCGCCGGACAATTGACCTTCACAAACGGCCCGGACTCCCACGGCGACAGCTTGTGGATCATCCTCGCGATGATGTCTTTGCCCGTGCCGCTTTCCCCTTGGATCAGCACGGGTACGTTGGCCGTTGCGATCTTTTCCAGACGTTGCCGCACCGCCTGCATGCGGTGGGAGCGCCCAAACAATACCGAGTCTGGTGGTATGGGCCCGAGCGACTTCAAAAGCGAAGAGTTACTAACCGTCGTAGCCGGTGTTGCCATTCTGAGGTGTGCTCCAATTGTGGTTCAGTGAAGTAACACTGCACTCCAAGCGCCAATGTTTGCACACTTCCAGCAGCCCTCATAAATGCGAGTAGTTACTTAGGTAACCAACCAATTAAGCCACTCTGAATGAGTGGTTTGAAGATAATTATTCCACTTTAACGTGAATTTATATTTCAACTACTCGATCGAACGAATTGCAGAGAAAGGGAAAATATTTTCACTCAGTGGAAGGTTTGTTCCGTTGTGAGACGTAGTCCGAGCGGCTAGCCTTGGATCGCACGCGTGAATTTCAGGCCCAGCAGATGATAGCGTTCCCCATGCGTCACCCGCACCAACTTGGCCTTCAGGCTGCGAACGGATTGCGAAGAGAGTGAATCGGCAGGAAGCGGAGCAACTGGGATTTCCAACGCCAAATTCGCCGATTTCGGGATGCTTCTTCTGGTCGCAAGAAGTACTCCGCCGGCGGAAATGTTGAGCGCTGTCGCGAACTCCAGGAATTCCTTGCCTGTGTCGTCCATGCCCCGGACAAACACCGGAATCGAGAGCGGCAGTCTCTGGTACTTTCTTCTTTCAGTGCCTTTCGGGGGCATGCGTATCCTAGTTTTCCACTGTCAGTAGGGCACACAAATGACCAAAACCAAAGTAATGCCGTAACCCTGTGTAAAACAGGGCTAAGTTTTCAGTGGTGTTACATTTACGCGTATCTCACACGTCCTGCAAGGGTTAATCTCAAATTGCACCTGCTGAGTAAATGAGGCAATCTTTTGCGACATTGAGGGAACTGATTTGCAATTCTGCCTTGACACTGCCTTTACCCTTTCATAACATCAACCTGCTCGAGACGTACCCTGAATCTAATTGGGTTCCACCTCCCCTAAAGCAGCTCTGACTGCGGATTTCTTGCAGATGGCAGATTCCCAAAATTTGGCGGCTGCGACTCCACCGCCCAACGCCGAAGTGTCTAATCACGCGCCCCTGGTGCGCGAAGCAGACCTTGCGGCCCTGGAACCCCATCCGCGCGACCTCAAGCGCGCCTACGATGAGCTACGCGTGCAGTACCAGCGTTGTGCCACCGCCTTAGCGACCGCCGCCCATGACCTTCGCACTCCGCTCGCCGTGATTGCCGGTTACGTGGAATTGCTGGTCAATCAGAAGCTTGGCCCGCTGACGGAAAAGCAGTTGCACGTCTTGGAAGACATGCAGGTTAGTAGCATTCGCTTGCAACGCCTGGTCACTGACTTTTTGACCTTCGCTTCCCTGCAGACCGACGTAATTCCGATCCGTGCCGAAGATCCGCAGGACATGAATGCCTGCCTCCAGGAGCTGTCGGGGTTCTGGCTTCCGCGCTTCCAGAACAAGGGCGTCGCTTTTTACTATCTCGAGAATGCGAATTTGGAACCCTTCGCGTTCGACTACGACAAGATTCAGCGCGTGGTGTCCAACCTCCTAGAGAACGCTCTCAAGTTCACGCCTTCCGCGGGAACAGTCTGGCTTCATGCGGAACCGCAGCTGTGGGAACGCCGCAGCAGTCACAAGCCGCATTCCAGCTCCGAGCGCCGTAAGGCCAATCTGCTCGTCCCTAATGCGGTACGAGTCACCGTTGCTGACACTGGTCCGGGCATTGCACCCGAGTATCATCAGGAGATCTTCGGGGACTTCTTTCAGGTACCCGATTCTGGTGTCGAAGACGATTCCGGAATGGGTTTAGGCTTGGCGATCACTCGCCGTCTGGTGCAAGCTCATGGTGGTAAGGTGTGGGTGGAAAGTGAGCCCAACTGCGGTTGCAAATTCTCGTTTCTCCTCCCTTTAAAGAGGAATGCGAACAAGGACCAGTAAGAGGATGAATCGAGCTAGCTCCAAACCGCCGCTAATTCTGATCGTCGACGACGAACCCACGATGCTGCGCTACTTGCGCACGCTGCTGGAAGTTGAAGGTTATCGCGTCGAAACGGCCACCAACGGAGCGGAGGCCATGCAGCGCCTGCAGCAGGCACCCACGCCCGAACTTCTCTTGCTCGACGTGCT
>DASTGW010000612.1:0-2807 GCA_035718705.1 Terriglobales bacterium
GCTTCATGCGGCAGAGGAAATGTGTAGACGGCCTCGATTGCTCGCGGAGATAAATTCTCGAATGTCTGCGTGACGTTCACGCGTGCTGCGAATCCTGAAATTCCGGCTTTCACGTCGGTGTGCCGCAGCGGGCAGAACCCACTCGCACCTTTCGCGCCGACAATCATGAGCGAACCGGCGCTCGCATTGGAGTCGCCAGGAGCCGATTCCACATCCGTCAGACAAAGCATTGCTAGGAACGCGCTGAACGCAACCGCCCGAAGTATCTGCCGCATACGCCCCGTCCTTTCCAGACCGTCAACTGCAACAGACACGCATTGCCGCGAATTTGTTCCCGCAGCGACGCGTCCTCAACCTGTTCAACCTGCGGAACGGTCCGAAAGTCACGCCTTGCAGCAGAGTTCCTGAATTTTCCACTCCCAACCCGCAAGTTAATGATTCCGTAGGAAATCCAGTTCTTGACATATAGCAAATTGCAATATTAGTATTGCAATCCGCAATATGAAACTGGGAGAGAAATTACGCTACCTGCGGCTGGTCGAAGGCACCCTTCGCGGCCTTGACCGCGAGATGACCCAAAAAGAGCTTACCGCCGCGCTCAAGAACGAGACCGGTCAGGCGCTCAGCCAGGGTTATCTCTCCCAGATCGAGAGTGGCGCGCGTCCGCATCTGACCAACTCGTCGCGCATGTTGCTGGCGAAATTCTTCAAGGTCCATCCGGGGTACCTTGTGGACGATCCCGAGGGCTATCACACCGAACTGGTGTCCGACGCGCGTGTGCTCGAAGACACGCTCGACTTATGGTTGATCAGCGGTGCCGAGCGTTTCCGCCGCGATCCGCGCGTCTGCCACGCCCTGTTGCAGTTGGCCAAGCACGAGGACTCGCGAAAATGCCTGGTGCTCTTGAGCGCGATTCTGGAAACACCTGAGTTAGTGGATCGCTTGGTGGAAGTGCTCAAGCCTGAGAAGGCGAAAGCGCAAGCGGGGGAAGCGTTATGACAGTTGCCGACCTTTACCTGATGTGTTTCATCATTGGATTTCTGCTGAGTGCCATTTCATTTTTGTTTGGCAATCTGCATATCCATCTACCCCACTTTCACCTGGGACACATTGACTTTCACGGACCGCACGCTCCGTCGGCGCCGCATGCCGGACATGGTGTAGGCGGGAGTGAATTGCCCGCGATCAACTTCGGCACCATCACCGCCTTCCTCGCGTGGTTTGGCGGAATCGGTTACCTGTTGACGAAGTACACCAGCCTTGTCGCCCGCCTGGCGCTGTCGTTCGCCATTTTCGGCGGCATGGTGGGAGCAACGATTGTCTTCTTATTAGTCAGCAAGCTGCTGATGAAGCATGACCGCCCATTGAATCCCGCGGATTTCGAAATGGTTGGAGTCCTCGGACGGCTGGCGATGCCGATTCGCGAAAACGGTACGGGCGAATTGATTTATTCGCAGGAAGGTACTCGCCGCACTTGTGGCGCTCGATCGGAAGACGGCTCTTTCATCCCCAAGGGAACCGAAGTTGTCGTTACCCGCTACGAGCGTGGAATCGCTTACGTGCGCACCTGGGACGATATCTCGCGCACGGATTCAGATGCTGTGTTGTCGGAAGGCAATTGAAGAAAGGCCGTTATGAAGAAAGTCATCATTCTCATCGCTTTACTCTTAACCGTAGCGATCGTCGGTGTCGGGCAAGAACAGGAAAAGAAAGAAGCACAGGCTGCGGCCCAGGAATGGCTTGCCACAGTCGATAACGGCGACTACGCCGCGAGTTGGGACTCAGCTTCCACCCCGTTCAAGGCAGCGGTATCCAAAGCGGATTGGCAGAAGGCGCTCACCTCTACCCGCGGGCAGTTCGGCAAAATGAACTCGCGCAAAATGAAGAATGCCACCTACACAACAACGCTTCCCGGTGCGCCCGATGGCAAGTACGTGGTCATTCAGTACGAAACGTCTTTCGCGAAGAAGCAGTCAGCGGTTGAGACCATTACGCCCATGCTCGATAAAGACGGCAAGTGGCACGTTTCCGGATATTACATCCGCTAGCTTCGTTCGTAGTAGCACACGAATTCTGCAGTAACTGACGCTGGTTTCAAGCCGCGTCAAGGAGGCATATGTTCAACTTACCAACGGAAGTCTGGGTCATCGTCGGACTCTCAATCCTTGCGGTCTTCTTTATTGTCGGTGTCTTCGCCCGACTGTATCAGAAGGCGGGTCCGCACGAAGCCCTGGTGGTCTATGGCGCCGGTGGCACCAAAGTTGTCAAAGGCCACGGCACCGTCGTCCTGCCGCTCGTCCAGAACGTCCGTTCTCTCTCCCTGGAACTGATGTCGTTCGACGTCGCTCCGCAACAGGACCTTTACACCAAGCAGGGTGTTGCCGTTACCGTCGAAGCCGTGGCGCAGATCAAGGTGAAGTCAGATCCGGAGTCGATCATGACCGCATCTGAGCAGTTCCTCACCAAGACGCCGCCCCAGCGCGAAGGCCTGATCCGTCTCGTCATGGAAGGCCATCTCCGCGGCATCATCGGCCAGCTCACGGTCGAAGAAATCGTGAAGCAGCCCGAAATGGTGAGCGATCGCATGCGCTCCACCTGTGCCGACGACATGAGCAAGATGGGCCTGGAAGTGATCTCGTTCACGATCAAGGAAGTGCGCGACAAGAACGAGTACATCACGAACATGGGGCGTCCCGACATCGTGCGCATCAAGCGTGACGCTGACATTGCCTCCGCGGAAGCGGAGCGCGACACGGCCATCAAACGCGCCATGGCGAAGCGGGAAGCGTCGGTCGCCGAAGCGCAGG
>DASTGW010000613.1:0-2912 GCA_035718705.1 Terriglobales bacterium
CATGCGGCCTCACAAAGTACGTCATCCTTGCCCCGCGTGCGGGCTACAGCGCCACGATGTTGACGCGGTTCATTGCAAGGCGTGCGGCATGCTTCTCAACATTCCAGACGAAGGCTTGGTCTGAAATCGGCGGGCGCAATAAACTTTTTGCAAGAGGGAAGGCTGAGGATTCGATAGTCGAACCGGCGTCTCTGGTAAGACGCCAAACCGATCAATGACGGCGTACTACTTCGGCGAGCCATAGTGCTCGACATAAAATAGCCGACCCGAAATCTAAGTATCCGCGTTAAGCGGCTTGTCCGCGTAGATGGTCGACTACCCGCGGAGAGCGCAAACTTATTCCGGCAGAGTGCTCAACTTGAAAAACGTGTCTGCGTAGGTGCCGGACTAACATCCCATCGTGTGTGGCCTAGGAAGCAAAAGCTGCTGTCGAGCTACGACCTCACGCATAAGACGTGATAAGTTCCATCCTTCAATTCGGCGCCTTCGATTACGCCGGCGAAGCCGGGAAACCGCTCTTCTCTGTTTTGCATACTGCTTAAATAGCCAATCAGAGGTGAATCGGCGCCGCCGAAATTCTCGCCAGACATCAGCATCGGGATACCAGGCGGATAGGGCATTACCGCGTTTGCCGCCGTGCGACCGGTGAGCTCATGGACCGGCACTGTTTCGATATCGCCCCTCACCAAACATTCGTAAGCATGACGCGGCGTCATATCCGCTTCTGGCAAATTAGCAAACGCAGCGTTCAAAAGATCGCCGGGTCGGTTCTCGCGCAGATACTCGAATAGCTCATCGCCAAGATCATGCAGCCTGACGTTGCGGTAGCGGTCGGGGTATTGGGCCGCGATCTCCGGCAGAACGTCAGCAAGTGGACGATTCGAGTCGTAAGCGCGCTTGAAGGCGATTAAGTTCGTAAGCAACGTGCCCCACTTGCCCTTCGTAATTCCAATCGAGAAAAGAAACATCACCTGGAAGTCGGTGACCCGCGTTGGCACAATGCCGTAGCGATTAAACCACGCATTCAGCAGCGCTGCCGGAACCCCGGTCTTCTCCAGCTTGCCATCTTCGCCCATTCCCGGCGACAGAAGGCTTACCTTGATCGGGTCGAGCATACACCAGCCGGCGGCGATATCGCCGAACCCGTGCCACTTGTCGCCAGGGTGCAACATCCACGGTCCCTGGCTCTCGCAAAGTAGCTTCGCTGGGGCGTCCTCGAATGCTACATCGCGGCCATTGGTCGGGTTCTTCACGGTCTCAACGTTCCAGGGCTTGAAGAACCAATCACCCTTTTCGGCAAACGTCCGCCACAGGCGGCCGACCACCTGCCGAAAATCGACCGCCTCCTGAATCGCCTCCTGCGTTAACGAGCGACCGCTGCTACCGTCCATCATCGCAGTTGCAATATCGTTCGAGGCCACGATCGCGTAGAGCGGCGATGTCGTGGTGTGCATCATGTAGGCCTGGTTAAAGCGGTGGTGGTCGACTGCACCCTTGCCGTCGCGCACATGGATGTACGAGGCTTGTGATAACGCCGCCAACATCTTGTGCGTGGAATGCGTGGCAAAGACAGTTGGCCCTTGGTGCGCTGCTGGATCGCCGCGCATCGCAAAACAGTCCTGGTACATCGAGTTGAATCGCGCGTAGCCGTACCAGGCCTCGTCAAAGTGGATGCGATCGCAAGATTTCTCGAGCAGCGACTGGACCCGCACCGCGTTGTAGCACAGGCCATCATAAGTGCTGTTGGTAACGACAGCGTACACTGGCTTCCGATCAGCGATCTTCTTTGTGAGCGAGCTCGCTTGCGCCTTGGCGCGGATTGTCTTCTGATCCATTTCCGAGGGCGGAATCGGCCCAATGATGCCGTAGCGGTTGCGAGTCGGCAGCATGTAGACCGGTCGCGCACCGGTTAGCATCAGGCCCTGTTCAATGGATTTGTGACAGTTACGGTCGAGGATGACGAGGTCGTCCTCCATCATGCAAGCCTGCATGATGCTCCGGTTCGAGCCCGATGTGCCGACGACGCCCGAGTAACTACGGTGCGCTCCGAATACCCGCGCTGCGTATGTCTCGCTTTCAGCGACGGGTCCGGTATGATCAAGGAGCGAGCCGAGCGCGCCGCGCTCGATGCCCATGTCGATGCGAAAACTGTTCTCGCCCAGAAAGTCGAAGAACGCGCGTCCCGCCGGGTGCTTTGTGAAAGCGATGCCGCCCTGATGACCAGGTGCCGACCACGAATGTTCGCGCAACATCGCATATTCTGCGAGCTTGCGCGCATATGGAGGCAGGAGTTGCGCTTCATAGCGACGGATTGCCGCCATCACGCGACCTGCTATAAAGTCCGCCGAGTCTTCGAGCGGCCAGACAAACTCGTCGACCATCTCGGCAACCTCGACAGTTATAGTGCCTCGCGTGCGCTCGCGGTCCGCCAAAAGGAAGACCGGCGCATTTTCATGTCGTTCACGGAATTTGTGCAGGAGTGCGGTAGCCTGCGCATGAGCCTCTTCGCTGTTCAAACCTAGGTTCCAGTCGAGCAATAGGGCGCGTATTGAGGCGTCGGAGACTACAACAGCCTGGCCGTCGTCGAACGCTATGGCTTTCAGAACGTCAATGTTTCGCGCTTCAAGCGCCGCCGCGAGGGTTTCGACCGCTCGACCGAGCGCCGTCTCAAGCTTGGCAAGTTCATCATCAACGACAAGCACCCGTGGCCGTAAGGGAACTGCTACAGGATCGAGCATGAGGTGACTCCTTCCCGGAAAGCATTGTCGTCACTTGCCGCACATGCGCTCGGCGTAACGGATTGGAAGCACATATATGGGCGTTCTATCGAGTGTCGCTCAAAAAGGAAGCCGCGGGAAGCTCATCGGTATTGTGGCTTCCTCGGCGGAAAATGCTCGGGAAAGAAGCTTGCC
>DASTGW010000614.1:0-2403 GCA_035718705.1 Terriglobales bacterium
AAAACCTTCATCTACGACATCGGCGAAGGCGGACCAAGCGGAAAGCAAATCAAAGCCGTGCAAACCGGGGGCCCCTCCGGCGGATGCATCCCCGCCGACATGTTCGACACTGCGGTTGACTACGAGTCGCTGGCATCCCTCGGATCGATCATGGGATCGGGCGGCATGGTGGTCATGGATGAAGACAACTGCATGGTCGACGTGGCCCGCTACTTCATCGAGTTCACCCACTCCGAGTCATGCGGCAAGTGCGTCCCCTGTCGTGTCGGTCTCAACAAGTGTCTGCGCATTCTGAACCAGGTCACCGCCGGCGGAGGTGCTCCTCGCCACATCGATCTACTCGATGAACTCAGCCACTACATCCGCGAGTGCTCCCTCTGCGGACTTGGCCAGACCGCCCCGAATCCTGTCTTAACGACGCTTCGGCACTTCCGCAACGAGTTCGAAGACCACATCGTCGCGCGTCGTTGCACCTCCGGCGTATGCGAAGAACTGGCACTCTCGCCTTGCGAGAACAGCTGCCCGTTGCACATGAATATCCCCCGCTTCTTGCAACTCTTCAAAGAGAAGCGACTGGAAGAAGCGTTCGAATCGGTTCTTTTCGACAATCCGTTGCCCGCTTCCACCGGCAGAGTCTGCCAGCATCCGTGCGACAGCCGTTGCCGCCGTCAGATGATGGACGAAGCGGTGAACATGCGCGAAGTTCACAGGTTCATCGCGGATTCGATCCTTCTCTCCGACGACTACAAGAAGACTTTCGACCGAATCGCCTCGCGCAAGCTTCCATCCACCGGTCGCAAAGTGGCAATTGCCGGTGCCGGCCCAGCGGGACTTACCGCAGCGTTCTACCTCGCCCTGCTTGGACACGAGGTCACGGTCTACGACGCTCTTCCCGAGCCCGGCGGCATGCTGCGTTTCGCGCTCCCTCAATATCGTTTACCGAAAGAAGTTCTGAGCCGAGAAATTGAATTGATCGAGCATCTCGGCGTCAAGTTTGTCCTCAACACTCGCGTCGGTTCCGAACAACTGCCCCTGAACGAACTCGACGACAAATATGACGCCGTGTTCATCGCCATCGGCACCTGGAAAGAATCCTGGGTCTATCAGCCCGGGACTGAGCTCAAAGGCGTTTATCCGGCCCTGAACTTCCTCGAAGCAGTCGCCAAAAACGAAGAGCCACCACTAGGACGCAGAGTCGCCGTGATCGGCGGAGGCAATGCCGCCATCGATTCCGCCCGTACTGCACTCCGTCGCGGTGCCGAAGTTACCGTCTTCTATCGTCGCGAGCGCAAGGACATGCCCGCCATCGAAGAAGAAACCAAAGCGGCCAAGGACGAAGGCGTTCGCTTCGTCTTCCTTGCGGCACCGCACCGCATCGTCGGAGATCAGAAGGGAAACATCAAGGCCATCGAGATCACCAAGACCCGGCTCGGTGAGTACGATTCCTCCGGCCGCCGTCGACCCGTCAACACCGACGAGATCCAGCGTTTCGAATGCGATTCCGTGATCTACGCCGTCGGCGAAACCGTCGACCTCGATTTCGCTCGCGCTTCCGGCTTCAGTCTGAAGGAGAACGGAACTATCGCTGCGAATCGCTACACGCTGGAAACCAGCCGTCCACGTTTCTATGCTGGAGGCGACGTGATAACCGGCGCCTCGAATGTCTCCAACGCCATGGCCTACGGCAAGCAGGCGGCTCGCAACATCGACCAGCAGCTCATGGAAACGTCTCGCATGAACCTCTTGTTCCCGGAGATCCATTACGGCATGAGTCCGCCAGAAGATCCGAGCCCGAATCATCGCCATCACGGACACCACATCGCCATCTCTAAGCGCATTGCCTCTGAAACCGAAGTGGTCGACGGCATCACCGCCGAAGAAGCCATCGACGAGGCGTGCCGTTGTCTGCGCTGTGACATTGAAGTCGTGACACCGAGCTAGGAAGGAGCGCGAACTTGTCGCCGAAAAAGCTTTCAATTCGAATCGATGGTGAACTGATCAGCGCTCTCGAGGGTCAGACCATACTTCAAGCCGCCAAAGCCTCGGGGAAGCACATCCCAACCCTGTGCGATCTTGAGGGACTTACTCCGGTCGGTGCCTGCCGCGTCTGCATCGTGGAAGTGTCCGGCGTGAACCGTCTCCTGCCGGCTTGCACCACTCCGATCCAGGACGGCATGTCCGTGATCACCAACTCACCCAGGATCACACGCTACCGCCGCATCGCCGTCGAGTTGCTGCTGGTTGAGCGCAATCACATCTGCTCCGTTTGCGTCTCCAACGGTCATTGCGAACTGCAGTCCATGGCCACCACCATGGGCCTTGCAACGGTGCATTTCGCCTACAACTACCCCAAGCTCTCGATCGACTCCTCGCATCCCCGCTTCGTGCTCGATCACAATCGCT
>DASTGW010000615.1:0-4228 GCA_035718705.1 Terriglobales bacterium
GGTCCTGTTCACGATTCACTATGCTTCTAGTTCTCGACGTTGGTAATACGAACACGGTGCTCGGCGTCTTTGAATTGAACGGCGACGGTCACTATACGGACCTGCGTGCGCACTGGCGCGTGACTACGAACCGCACGCAAACGGTGGACGAGTACGGCGTCCTGTTCCGGAATTTGTTTCAGATGTCGGGGATCGATCTTGGTCCATTGACCGGGATCGTGGTTTCTTCCGTCGTGCCCAATCTCGACTCCACTCTGCGCGAAGTGTGCGAGAAATACTTCCACGCTAATGCGCTGTTTATTGAACCTGGAGTGAAGACCGGCATGCCGGTTCACTACGATAATCCGCAGGAAGTCGGAGCGGATCGCATCGTGAACAGCGTTGCCGCCTTTGAGAAATACGGTGGACCATGCATCGCTGTCGACTTCGGAACCGCAACGACATTTGATTGTGTTTCCGCGAAGGGCGAATACATGGGTGGCGTGATTTGCCCGGGCATCGGCATTTCCGCCGAAGCTCTCTTCCAGCGCACAGCAAGATTGCCTCGCGTGGACATCCGACGTCCGGCGAAAGTGATCGGAACGAACACCGTGGCGAGCATGCAATCGGGTCTCTTCTACGGATACCTGTCGCTGGTGGACGGAATCATCCAGCGCCTGCTGCCCGAGATGGGCAAGAACACCAAGATCGTGGCCACCGGCGGCTTGGCTCCGCTGATCGGCGAACACTCCGAGTACATCAAGAAGGTTGACGATCTGCTCACGCTGGACGGACTGCGGATTATCTACGAACGGAACGTTACGACCGCGAAACGGCGGAACCCGGCAAAGTAGCGACCTTCCTCGATTAGACTTATCCCCAGTGGAAAACTACTTCAATTACTTCACGGAAATCGAGGAGCACTTCCAGCGCCGGCGGGGCAGCATTCTGCTCATGAACACGCTCGATTGGGCGCTGATGGAAACCTGGAAAGATGCCGGCATTCCACTCGAAGCTGTTATCCGTGGCATCGATGTGACGTTCGACAAATGGGACGAGCGTCCGTCGAAAACGCGCAAGGTCAATGGGCTCGGCTTCTGCACGCAGGAAGTGCTGGCGGCGGCCGAAGAGATGAAGGAAGCGGCGGCTGGGACTTCGGCCCCTGCTGCGGACCCGAAAACAACTCGCGAGAGCGGGTTCGAGAACGAGAAGATCGCGACATTTCTTCGTAAAAACGCAGATGCACTCGACAAGACCGCGATTCCGCAGGCAAAGACCATGGCCAGCGATCTGCGAGAGTTGGCTGCAAGTCTCGCTTCTCAGGCTACTCCGAAGCTGGAAGACGTGGAACGCCGCTTGACGATGATGGAGGAAAAGTTGGTGGCCGCGATGATGGCGAACGCGAAAGACGCCGACCTGGTGACTATCCGCGCCGAAGCCGATCGTGAGCTTGCTCCGTATCGTCGCAAGATGCCGGCCGCACAAATCGATCATCTGCAACGTCAGTACATGCAGAAGAAATTACTGGAACGGGCAGGCATTCCCAGGTTGAGCCTTTTCTATCTATAGTCTCTGTGCCTCTGTCTCTCTGTGGTGAGCTTTCTTGGAACTGACGATCGAAAAACTCGTGTATGGCGGCGATGGGCTCGGGCGCATCGAAAGCGAAGGCCGCCGCAAAGCTGTGTTCGTGCCTCTGGTACTTCCCGGCGAACGGGTTGAGGCGAAGGTCGTCGAAGATCGTCCGGCGTTTGCGCGGGCGCGACTGGAGCGGGTGGTCGAGCCTTCACCCGACCGCACATCCCCGCCGTGTCCTTACTTCGGCGAATGTGGCGGATGCCATTACCAGCACGCAACCTATGAAGCACAGTTGAAATTCAAAGAGCAGATCCTCCGCGAGACGGTTTCGCGCATCGCGAAGTCGGAGTTGCCGGAGATTCAGGTACACGCTTCGGAGCCGCTGCACTATCGCAATCGCACGCGGGTGAAAGTCGCTGCCTCGAGCGGCGGAAACACCAAGTTCGTCATCGGCTACTATCGTCTGAGTTCGCACGACTTGCTGCCGGTTCGCGAATGCCCCATCAGCTCGCCGCCCATCAATCGCACTCTGCAGGCGATCTGGTCGATGGCAATCACGCGCGAGTTGCCGGTGGGTTTGAACGAAATCGAGTTTTTCGACACGGGTGATTCGTCGGTGCTGGTGGAATTCATCGTTGATCAGAAAGCGGAAACACCCAAGCTCATTGCGTTCGCACAAGCGTTGCAGAAGGAAGCTCACGAAGTGGTCGGCGTGAGCGCGATCTCACGCACCGCGCTGAAAGACGATGCTGTAGCCGCGCCGGAACTCTCTGGGGGGCCGTCGAAAGCCGGCTTGCTCCTCGCCGGCAAGCCCTCGGCCCGTTATCGCGTGAAGGACCTGGACTATCGCGTGGGCGTCGACGCGTTCTTCCAGACCAACCGCTTCCTGATTCCAAAGATGGTGGATGTCGTCACGACTGATGCCACCGGCAAGTTGGCGATGGATCTCTATGCGGGAGTTGGCCTGTTCACGTTGCCGCTGTCGAAGCACTTCGATCGCGTGGTTGCCGTCGAGGCCTCGAGTGCGTCGGTGCAATACCTTCGGCAAAATGCGCCGCCGCACGCGAAGATCGTTGAAGCCACAACGGAAGCTTACGTCGAGCGTGGCGGGCAGAAGCCCGACTATATCGTGGTAGATCCGCCACGGGCAGGATTAGGAAAGAAGGTGGTCGACGGTTTGATCCGCCTCTCTCCGAAGCAGCTCACGTACGTGTCCTGCGACCCTTCCACCATGGCGCGCGACCTCACTGGCCTGTTAGCTGCTGGATATCGAATTACCGCAACCCACCTTCTCGACATGTTCCCGCAGACCTTCCATATCGAAACGATCCTTCGTTTGGCGCGGTAAGTGCAGCGCAGTCCGATTCGGGATAACAAAATCAATCGAAAGCACACGACCGGCACAGCTTTTAGCCTTCCCGGTTTCCGATACTGTCGTGGTGTCTGGCGTCCGGCATCCGCGCACACCGATGTTCACACTCGCTTTGGCGCTGTGTGTGGGGATCTTGTTTGCGCACTTCTGCTGGCGCCCGCCAATCTGGATCGGCATTGCGGCCACTGCGTTTGTGATGAGCGCGGCTCTCTTGATCTCGCGGCGGGTACGCTTGGCATGGCTGGTTGCGCATCTCGCGGTTGCGACTCTCGGGTGGACAGCCCTCGCTGGACAGATGGAATCGCAGGCGGCCGCCGCACCCAACCTCGCGGATTTCCTGAACGGACAAGAAGTCACCGTCACGGGACAGGTTATTCGCGAACCGGGCCTGCCCGGGGCGGCGCACTCTGATCATCTGCAAGTTGATGTGGAATCCGAATCAATCGCGGACCAAACTGACCGAACCATCACGGCTGGCCTGCGCGTCAATCTGTATGGACAGGCCGAGGGCATCGAGTACGCGGAGCAGTCGGCACCCACACAGGCGCAACAGAAATTTCACTACGGCGATCGAATCCGACTGACGGCCAAGCTGCGTCCCGCACGCAACTTTCGTAACCCTGGAGCCTTCGATTATGAAGGCTATCTCCGACGGGAAGGAATTTCTGCGCTGGGTTCAGGAAAGCTGCAGAGCGTTCAATATCTTGGCAACGCCGGTGACAAACTCGGACTGTGGCAATTTCGGGCGCGCTCAGCAGTAATCGCGCGAATCCACCAGTTGTGGCCGGAACGCCAGGCAGGTTTGATGGATGCGATGCTCATTGGCGAACGCGCGTTCCTCGAGAAGGAGCTTTCGACAGACTTTCAGCGCTCCGGCACCTATCACGTGCTGGTTGTATCGGGAATGAATGTCGGCATCCTGGCGCTGGTTATCTTCTGGCTGCTGCGGCGGTTGAATTGCGGCGACGTCGTCGCTTCGGCTCTGACAGTTCTGACTGCGATCGGGTATGCGCTCCTCTGCGATGGTGGCGCACCTATCGTGCGATCAACCGTGATGTTGTCGATCTTCCTGGCAGCGCGCCTGCTCTACCGCGGACGCTCCCCCTTGAACGCGGTTGGGGTTGCCGCGGCTTTCATACTTCTCGCCGATCCACTTGCCCTGCTCGACACGAGTTTTCAACTGACCTTCCTCTGCGTGGCGGTAATTGCCGGACTTGGTGTGCCGCTGCTGGAACGCACATCTGATCCCTGGAGGCGTGGACTGCTGAACTTTATGTCGACCGCCTTCGACATGTCGTTGCC
>DASTGW010000616.1:0-3537 GCA_035718705.1 Terriglobales bacterium
GGCCAGGCGAACTACGCGGCGTCGAAGGCCGGACTCATCGGGCTCACCTTATCAGTCGCCCGCGAAGTGGCGTCGCGCAACATTACCGTGAATGCCGTGTCGCCCGGCTACATCGAGACCTCGATGACCGAGGAGCTAACGCCAGAGTTGAAGGAAGCGATGCTGAAACTAGTGCCGCTCGGACGCGTCGGCAAAGACACGGATGTCGCCAACGCCGTCGCCTTCTTAGCAAGTGATGACGCGGCCTACATCACCGGCCACGTGCTGAACGTCAATGGCGGGCTGTTGATGGGATGAAGTCTATAAACGAAGGTCATGTTGAGCCAGGCGAAACATCCATGCATTTGTCGACCGGAGTGCATACTTCATCCACAACGAAGGTGAGTGAGCCCGACCATCGGCGTTTCGCCCTCACCCTTCTTGGCGCCTTCTTCGTCGCTCTCGCCTGGTCGGCAATCCGTCCCTTCAACTACTTCACCTGGTTCCTGGAAGTGGTGCCCGCGCTGCTCGCGCTGCCCATCCTTGTTTTTACCTACAGAAGATTCCCGCTGACCAGGCTGCTCTACTGCTTCATCTTCCTGCACGCGCTGATTCTGATTGTGGGCGGCCACTTCACCTATGCGCGCGAGCCGCTCTTCAGCTGGATTCGCGATCACTTCCATCTCTCGCGCAACTACTACGACCGCGTCGGACACTTTGCCCAGGGCTTCGTGCCTGCGCTAGTCGCACGCGAAATCTTTATTCGCAAGAAGGTAGTGAAACGCGGCGCGTGGATGTTTGTCGTCGTGCTCTGCGTTTGCTTGGCCATCAGCGCGGCTTACGAGTTGTTTGAATGGCGTGTAGCGGTTGCGACCGGAACAGCATCGGATGATTTTCTCGGCACGCAAGGGGATCCGTGGGACACGCAGGAAGACATGGCCACGTGCCTGGTCGGTGCTTTCTGCGCGCTGGTACTGCTGTCGAAGTTTCATGATCAGCAGATCGAACGGATGACGGGTGAAGGTGCTGCGACTCCCGAGTCTCGCGTCGGAATGTTGCGAGATGAAGTTGTTGAGCCGCCACTTCCCTCCAGCGAAAGCGCTGTACAGACGCCGGAAAAATCACATGAGGATTTTGTCGAAAACTCCGCGACCGAACCGACATCTGAACAATCTAGTTCAGGTATGGCCACGAATCCCATCATTGAGCCGCCTGTTCCGGAACGTCTCATCCGAATTCGTCCAGCACTGAGCGACGAAGATGTTCGCACCGTTCGCGAACTCTTCGTCGAATACGGGCATTCTCTCGGCTTCAGTTTGAGCTTCCAGAATTTTGACCAGGAATACCTCACTTTGCCCGGCAAGTATGCAGCTCCGCGCGGACGCTTGTTGCTGGCCGAAGTGGATGGCCGCGCCGCCGGATGTATCGCGCTGCGACCCTTGGAGCCGGGCGTCTGCGAGATGAAGCGGTTATACGTTCGGGGAGATTTTCGCGGCCTCGGTCTTGGCCGCCAACTGGCAGAAACTCTGATCGACGAGGCGAAGACGATTGGATATTTCGTAATGCGACTCGATACGGTAGAAGACAAGATGCAGGCGGCTGTGGCACTCTATCGGTCGCTCGGTTTCGAAGAAATCGGTCCGTACACACTGAACCCCATGCCCGGCGCGCGTTTCATGCAGCTGCAGCTCGCGCCTATATCACAGCTCAATCTCTACGGAGGATAGTCGTGAAATCGTTCGTTATCGTTTGCCTCGTTCTTGTTCTCGCGATCGTCTCTTTTGCCGCAACCGGGAAAGAAGTCACTTACAAGAGCGGCAGTGAAGATGTGAAAGGCATGCTCTACGAACCGCAAGGCAAGGGACCGTTCCCGGCGATCGTGGTCATCCATGAATGGTGGGGTCTTAACGATTGGGTTAAAGAACAGGCTTCGAAGCTGGCGGATCAGGGATACGTGACGCTTGCGCTCGACCTCTATCGCGGCCACGTAGCGACAACCGGCGATGAAGCCCATGAGTTGATGCGCGGCGTACCAGACGATCGCGCCAATCGCGATCTGCTCGCGGCTGCAAACTACTTGCGCTCACAAAAGAATGTGAAAGCTGACAAAGTCGGATCGGTGGGCTGGTGCATGGGCGGCGGCTACTCGTTGAACCTTGCCATCGCCGATCCGAAACTGGCGGCAGCTGTCATCAACTACGGCCATCTCGCCAGTGAGCCGGAGACGCTGAAGAAAATTAATGCGCCGATCCTCGGAATCTTTGGCGGCAAAGACCGTGGCATCCCAGTCGACGATGTCCAGAAGTTCGCGGCTGAACTGAAGAAGCAGGGCAAGACCGTGGATGTCACTGTGTATCCGAATGCTGGGCACGCTTTCGAGAACCCCAACAATAAAGACGGCTATCGTGCCGACGACGCTGCAGACGCGTGGAAACGCACCGTGGCCTGGTTTGCGAAGTACCTGAAGAAATAGCTGGTTCTACGCTGTCGGTGCCCTAACCGGCGGCATCGATTACCAGCGATTTCGTAAGACAAAAATAAGCTTGCGTTGGGGGTTGTACTCTGGTTACTATGCAGCCTCCCCTGAATAACCAGAGTGTAATTTTCATCACATGAATATCGGCGAAAGAATTCGCAACTTCCGGATGCAGAAGGCCCTCTCGCAGGGCGACATCGAAAAGCGCACAGGGCTCTTACGTTGCTATCTTTCGCGCGTCGAAAACGGCCACACCATTCCTTCGCTCGATACCCTCGCGAAGATTGCCAGCGCCATGGACGTTGCGCTCGCGCAGTTCTTTGCCGACGGTATTCCCGAGAACGGCAATAAGAACCTGCCATCGTTGAACGACGACCAGGTTCGTTTCCTGAATCAAATTCGCCGCTACTCCACCGGTCTTAACGACAGCGATAGAAAGCTGGTTCTGCAGATGGTGAAGAAAATGGCCGCCAGCACCGGAAAGTGATTAGAGATCTCAGACAGAAAAGCCCGTCCTTTTGGACGGGCTTTTTTCTTTGACTGAAGCTAGGCCGCCTTCTGCACTTCTCCAATTGCCATCACTGCAAGTTCCAGGCGGTCTCTGGCGCCGGTCTTGTCGAAGATGCTTTGCAGGTGGCGCTTCACCGTGTTCTCGCTGATGTGGAGCTCGGAGGCGATATCGCGGTTGCGCAGGCCGTTCGATACCAGCGAGGCGATCTGGCGTTCGCGGTCCGACAGGCGGGTAATGTTTCCGGTCTTCTCCTGGCGATTTTCTCCGGCCATCGCGTTCAACACACCTTGAGCGATATCTGGGGGAAACCAGAGCTCGCCGCTGGCGACGGAACGAACGGCGGAGAAGAGCTTAACGGGATCGTCGGCTTTAAGGGGTGCACCTCTTCGACAGGGTCGATCTCAGTGGGCGGCTGAGCGACGAGGACTACAACGCACGCATCTACGCCGGCCAGCGCAAGCTGCTCGAGCTGCGGCTGCACATCGGCGGACACCTCGACACTCCCCAGATCGGACCCGGAGTGCTGGTCGTGTTCGAGGGGTCGGATGCCGGCGGCAAGGGCGGCGCGATC
>DASTGW010000617.1:0-4726 GCA_035718705.1 Terriglobales bacterium
CAGGCGTAGTCGATGAAATAGATCGCACCGGCTTCGCGCGCACCAGGGGAGTCGGCGTCGGAAGGAATGATCTGGGCGCAAACGGCGTCGAGCTCCTTTGCTTCGGCGGCGGTGAAGAAGTGAAGCGTTTTTGTATCCGCGGCCGCTTGTTGTGCGGCATGAGCATGGGCCTGCGCGAGTTTTGGAAGCGCAGTTAGAGCAACAGCAGCACCGGCTCCGGCGAGGAAGGCGCGGCGGGAGAGTTCGTTCATTTAGATACCCCGGATGGCGAGTGACGATAACAGAGGGAGGGGTTAGTGGCTAGGGGTTAGGAAGAACGCCAACCACAAAGGACACCAAGGATCGCGAAGGATTTGGAGTGAAAAAGAGGGTGCAGAGCCGCACCGTAAACACAAAAGGCGAGCCGTAGCTCGCCTCGTAGCTTCTTATATGTCTGTTAGCGCGGGCTGTCTTCGAGCGAGGGTGCGGCAGATTCGGAATTTGTGTCGCGCAGTTCGAGCCAGTTGCTGATCACGTTACGCTCGTCGTCGTTGAACTGACGTTTGAACTGGTCGGAGTTCATGATCCGTTGGCGCTGGTCCGGCGGTTGCGAGGAAAGCGAGCGGAACTGGTCGCGCACCAGGTTGCGGCGTTCTTCCGGCATGGCACGCATGCGATCGAGAAGGGCGCGCGCTTTCTGATGCTGCTCGGGAGTCATGTGCTCCCAGGTTTCCATGCGATTCAAGATGCGCTGCTGCTGATCGGGCGGAAGCGCATTGAATTTCTGGAGGCGCTGCTTCAACCGATCCTGGCGATCCGGCGGCAGGTTCTTGAAGTTGGGATCGTTCTCGAGCGCTTTCTCTTTCTGGTCGGTAGGAGTGTTCAGGTTACGGCGTAACCAATCGCCAAAGTGGGGACCGGGACGGCGTCCACCACGATTGTCATTCTGGTTGTAATCCGGTCCACGGCGCTGCCCGGGAGGCGGACCATTCTTGCCGCCGCCCTGCGCAAACACCGGCAGCGAGAGGCTCGCTGCCAGGATCAGGACCGAGATTTTCCTAGGGGCCGTCATTTCCGTTAACCGCCAGAATTCTACTGTACTGTGCTGCTGCTGTTATCCGACAAATCGTCGAGCATTTCAAGGTTTTGCAGCACATCGCTGTTCTTATCCAGGTACTGGAGGTCGCTGGCAGCCGAAACCGTGGTGTGCGCCGGTGGCGTGATGGAAGGCTGACCCTTCCCACCCTGGAACAGGGCAATACTCGCTACGAGCAACGCCGCCATACTGACAGCCACAGCCGGTTTGCGGAACCAGTGGAACCAGCTAACGGACTTGGCGGTCTCGAGCTCCGCCTCTTCACGGACGCGAGCCATGAGCCGCGTCATGAAGTAGGGCGAAGTGTCTTCGGGAGCCTTCCACTCGTCGAGCAGGTTCATGGTCTTGCCCATCGAAGTGACTTCGGCGGAGCAAGCCTGGCACGATGTAAGGTGCGCCTTCACTTCCGGCGCGACCGTTTCCCCCATTACCACGTCAAACAAATGATCATGAAATTCAGTGCACTGCATGGGACGCCTCAAATGAACTCTTTTAATCTTTCGCGCAAAGTCTCGTATGCCCGGAAGAGCAGGGACTTCGTCGCGGATTCGCTAATGTTCAGGACTTCGGCAATCTGCTTGTAGTCCATCCCCTGGTACTTATGCATGAGCACGGCGTTGCGTTGACGTTCAGGCAATGCCTGAACATGCCGCTTGATCGCCGCGAGTCGCTCGCGCCGCAGCAGAACTTGCTCGGCGTTAAGAGACTTATCGGCAAGATCGAGCGTGGTGCCTGTTTCCTCATCCGGCTCGTCGAGCGAAACGCTCATCTCCGGACGTTCATGTTTCGTGTCGCGGATGTAATTCACCGAGAGGTTCGACGCAATGCGGTAGAGCCAGGTACTGAACTTGGCCTCCGCGTTATACGTCGCACGCGCGCGATAAACACGAAGGAAAACTTCCTGCGCCAATTCCTCGGCGAGGTGAGTATTCCTCGTAACACGATACATAAATCCCAACATGGGGCGGCGATATTTTTCGGCGAGATATTCAAACGCCGAGTCGTCGCCGTCCTTGACCCGTAACATCAGGTCGGCGTCAGTCAGGGTTGCAGAACCGGACTCAGGAGCACCGGTTCGGCTCTCCGCGGGGGCAGTTTGCTTCCCGGCATTTCGCCGGGGGGCCGCTCCCAAAATACCCGGATTCAGGGCTACGCTGCTCACATCTGAAGAAACCCCCGCGCTGCCGGAAAGTTGCGTGTTACCAACGTCATCGGCGTCGTCGGGCGGGGCGTGGCGGTAGCCGGGTTTGTCTCTGTAATCAGCCATCTATAGGGGGACCGGTGGCGCTGGAACATTATCCCAAATATGGGAGGAACTGGACAGCAATCAGTGTACGGAGCGGGGACGGTTCGCCCATCCCATTTTGAGGCAGAATGGGGGCCTTGAGAGGCCCCGACCAAACTTACCCCTGTTCGCGGGATTGCCCCATTTCGGGTTCCTGTGGCAAACTCGCTGGCCTATGCCCACCAACCGACACATGACCTTCTCCGACAGGCAAGCTGAAGCTGCCAGACTGAAGAAGCTGCAACAAATGGCGACTGCACCGGCTCCGACTACCCCCAACTCGGGTCAGGAATCGGTCCAAAATGCTCCTTCGCAGTCCCAAACATCGTCCAAAGCCGCACCAAAGAAAGCGGCCAAGAAAACACCCGCACCGAAACCAGTAGCGTCGAAGAAGGCAGCGGCGGCATCCAAGAAGAAGTCGGGAAAGGGCAAGTAAAGGCCCGGCCTCAGGTTTGACGCTTTAGATCGTGTGCTTTATAGTGAAAAACGATCTGTGATGCTCAGGATCTGGGGCGCTTAACTCAGCGGTAGAGTGCCATCTTCACACGGTGGAAGTCATAGGTTCGAATCCTATAGCGCCCACCAAGTCCTCCCGGAAGGTAACTCCCAAAGGTTTGGCGGGGGAAGGATCGAAAGCTGGATTTCGGCTTGCGTATCCACAAGTTCCGTGAGTAGTATCACAGCGTCTTCCGTTCGAAGTATCGCTCCCGTAATGGAGATCCGCGGGCCTGCTCTGAAGGCGCCGGCGGACGAGAAAAAGACAGCAGCTTCCAGCCGCTACCTGTTCAACCGAGGGACAGGGTTCTGAAGCGGAACCTGCACAACCACTTAGAAACATTACGGTTAGAGCGAAATCGAAGCTGAATGAAGTTTGCCCGTAACGTGGGTTACGAACATCACAACAAAACGAGTATTCAATGAACATTGGACCGAATAACCCCTCCGGAGGTACCGGAGGCGGTAAGGGCAGGCGCCGTCGTGGGCGCCGTGGCGGTCCGGGCGCACGTCCGGGCGGTCAAGGTCATAGCGGTGGACAGCAAGGTGGTCATCAAGGCGGAGGCGGAGGTCGTCGCCACGGTGGTGGTGGCGGAGGCCGTGGCGGCCAAAAAGAAGGCCACGGCGTCTTTACACGCCCCATGGACCACAGCTACCGCAACGGTGGCCAGCAGCAGGGCGGATTTGGAAAACATGGCCGTGGCGCTGCGTCAATGCCGGGACTGTATGTCCACCAGGATCCGGAACCGATCCGCAACGTCGACGCGAACGCCGCTCCCAAGATTTTCGCCTTCATCGACGATCTTTTCTTCCTGGCCAAGATCCAGGAAACCGCGCGCAAGCTCAACGTGAAAGTCGAGTTCGTGAAGACGGACAAGGACATCCTTGAGCGCGTGAAGAACAACGGCGACGAAAAGCCGTCGTTGATCATCTTCGACCTCAACAACGCCAATGCGAAGCCGCTGACGACGATCCCCAAGCTCAAAAAAGAGCTGAAGAAAGGGACGGCCATCATCGGATTCCTATCGCACCTGCAGGCCGACCTGAAGATGAAAGCCCAGGAAGCCGGCTGCGACATGGTGTTGCCACGCAGTTCCTTCTCGCAGAATCTGCCTAGTTTGCTCAGAAGGCATGGGGCGGACGAGGAAGAAGCGTAACAAGTACGATGGACGATGTACGAAGAAGGCCGTGGCGAGAGCTGCGGCCTTTTTACTTTCAAGGCTACTTGCGGTAATCGTCAGTCTCTTCGTAGGAGCCAAAGAGAGTCTGAATCTCCACTCTAGGGGCCATATTCAGGCGATCATGGCGATAATCGCGACGGAGGCGGAAGTACATCAGCAGCAGAGCCACACCGACGCCCAGTGCATCGCGAAGGAATTCCTTCATACGCCGGAATTATGTTCTATCAATCCCAAGCCGCCAAGATCGAATTCTAACCACTAACCCCAAACCACTAGCTGCTTTACAACACTCCAGCCGCTCTGAACGTCAAAGTTCAGGAGAGCCCGTCCATGTCGCTGACCCGGATGTATGAGAAGAACGAAGTTTCGCCGGAGCTGCGCCGGTTGTACGACGACGTCCGGTTGAGCTTCGACCTGCCGTGGGTGCCGAGCATTTTTAAGTTGTCGGCCAGCATTCCTCCATACCTGAAGACCATGTGGGACGACCTTGGTCCGGTGGCGCGTTCCAAAGAATTTCAATCGGCCTCGCATGCACTCGAGGAATACGTTCGATCGCTGGCGGTCAGCGATGGCTGGCATTTCAATCCGCAGGATCGCGTGCTGGCGTCGCAGAAGTTTTCAAATGGCGATATTGAACATCTCTGCGGCGTGGTCAACATCTTCGTGAGATCGATTCCGCGACTGGTGCTT
>DASTGW010000618.1:0-4188 GCA_035718705.1 Terriglobales bacterium
GGCGACGCTGAACATCACGATCGACCAGGCGCTCGCGGATTCACCCTCGCTCGCCGAGGCCTATGAAAAAGAGCCGCAGGTGAAGGAAGTCATCGACACGGCGAAGAAGCTCGAAGGCCTGGTTCGCAATGCGGGCATGCACGCTGCGGGCGTCGTGATCTCGCCGCAGCCGCTGACGGACCTCGTACCTCTGCACCTGACGAAGAACGACGAAATCGTCACCGCCTACGACATGAAGGCGGTCGAGAAGCTCGGGCTGCTGAAGATGGACTTCCTCGGCCTGACGACGCTGACCATCATCGACGACTGCCTGAACCTGATCGAGCAGGGACATGGGGTTCGCATCGAACTCGAGAAGCTGCCGACCGACGACAAGGAAACGTACGAGAAGGTCTTTTACAGCGGTTTGACGTCGGGGGTGTTCCAGTTTGAATCGCACGGCATGCGCGACGTGCTGCGACGCTACAAGCCGGACACGATCGAAGACCTGACGGCGCTGAACGCGTTGTATCGCCCGGGGCCGATCCAGGGCGGCATGATCGACGACTTCGTCGAGCGCAAGCATGGTCGTCGCAAGGTCGAATACGAACTGCCGGAACTCGAAGGCCTGCTGAAAGAGACGCTGGGCGTCATCGTGTACCAAGAGCAGGTAATGCAGATCGCCAACGTGCTCGCCGGCTATTCGCTCGGTGAAGCCGACCTGCTGCGTCGCGCGATGGGTAAGAAAAATCCCGAGGAGATGGCGAAGCAGCGCGATCGCTTCATCTCGGGCGCGGTGGAGAAGAAGTTCCCGGCAAAGAAGATCGAGAAGATCTTCGACCTGATGGAACAGTTCGCCGGATACGGTTTCAATAAGTCGCACTCGGCGGCGTACGCGGTGCTTGCATATCACACGGCGTACCTGAAGACACACTATCCCGTGGAATTCATGGCCGCGCTGCTGACGTCGGTCACCGGCAGTACCGACGACGTGGTGAAGTACATCAACGAATGCCGCGACATGGGAATCGAGGTCGAGCCGCCCGATGTGAACGTGTCGGACGCGAACTTCACGCCGCACGGGAAAGCGATTCGCTTTGGCCTCGGCGCGGTGAAGAACGTTGGACACAACGCCATCGAGTCGATCGTGGCAGCGCGCAAGGAGCTCGGAGCGAAATTCGCGAGCATCTATGAGTTCTGCGAAAAGGTCGACTTGCGTCTGCTGAACCGGCGCGTGCTGGAGTCGCTGATTAAAGCCGGCGCCATGGATTCGATGGGTCGCCGCGCACAGCTGATGGCGGTCCTGGATAAGGCGATGGAGCGGGCGCAGAAGGCACAACGCGACGCCGAGTCAGGTCAGCACGGACTGTTCGGAGTTTTCGACGATGCGCCTTCCGCGGCGCAACAGCACGCGAATGATGTGCTACCGAATGTCCCCGACTGGGATGAGCATCAGCGGTTGGCGTCGGAGAAAGAAATCCTCGGCTTCTTCGTTTCGGGACACCCGCTCGAGAAATATCGGCACAAGTTGATGGACTTCCGCGCCAAGACAACGGAAGACATCTGCTCCATGACTTCGTCGACAGCCAAGGACGACAACATCACTACGGCTGGCGTCCTGACCGGTGTGCGGGTGGCGAAATCGAAGAAGGGCGATCTCTACGCTCAGGGCTCGATGGAGGACATGAACGGCAAAGTGGATTTTGTCTGCTTCGCCGATAACTACAAGAAACTGGCGGAGCGGCTGAAACTGGAAGTCCCAGTGCTGGTGAAAGCGGCGGTGAGAGTAGAAGAAGGCTCAAATCCCAAGCTGATGATCAGCGACATACTTCCTCTCGACGAAGCCAAGCCCAAGCTGCCGCGGTCAGTGAAGGTGAAACTCGCGCTGGAAAAGATCAGCGAAGGCACGGTCGACGAGCTACACAGGATTCTGACGGAGCACAAAGGAGAGGCTCGGCTATTGTTTAACCTTGAACGGTCGGGCGACTTCATGGTCGTGATGGACGCGGAAGGCTATAATGTAATGCCTGACTATGCCTTCATTTCCCGTGTAGAGGAACTCTGCGGGAAAGATACAGTGAAGGCTGTCGATTAGGGTGCGAGACATCATCCGCGCCTGGGAACGGAAAACTACAACCCCCAAGGAGTTTTCATGGCCGCTCCCGGAATGGCATACGTGCAGGAACTGGTAGATGTGGGCATCCAGCAGCTCGCGATTGATGCTGGGAACGGAACATTCGAGAAGATGGAATCGGCTACGAAAGCGCAGCAAGAGCTGGAAAAGATCGAGAAGCAGATTACGCAGTTGGAGTCGCTGGCCGGCGGCAATTCAGACGCGAGCCGGCAGTTGGCCGCCCTGCACGAGCAGGTAAACGCGCTGCGGGCGCAGGTTACGATCCACCTCGACGCCTGGAAGCGTACGGAACTGGCGCGGCATCCGCACCGTCCTTACACGCTCGACTATGTCGAGCGCGTCTTTACCGACTTCAGCGAAATTCATGGCGACCGCCGCTTTTCTGACGATGCCGCCATCGTCTGCGGGATGGCACGCTTCCACGGCGAGGCGGTGCTCGTCGTGGGTACGCAGAAGGGCCGCGACACCAAGCAGAAGGTGTACCGCAACTTCGGCATGCCGAATCCGGAAGGCTACCGCAAAGCGATCCGGGCGATGAAGATCGCCGAGAAATTTGGGCGTCCTATTTTCACGCTTGTGGACGTCCCGGGCGCCTATCCGGGACTGGGCGCGGAAGAGCGCGGTCAGGCGGAGGCGATTGCTTATAACCTGCGCGAGATGGCCCGGCTGCGCGTGCCGGTGATTACGGCCATCACGGGTGAAGGCGGAAGTGGCGGCGCGCTGGCGATTGCGGTTGCCGACCGCGTGCTGATGCAGGAGAACGCGATCTATAGTGTGATTTCGCCGGAAGGCTGCGCCTCGATCATGTGGCGAGACGCCTCGAAGCGCGACCTCGCCGCGGAAGCGATGAAGATCACGGCACCGGATCTTTCAAAGCTCGGGTTGATTGACGATGTGGTTACCGAACCGCAAGGCGGAGCGCATACCGACTATGATGAGGCCGCCAAACTGCTGGACGAGTCGCTTACCAGGCACTTCGACCAGTTAAAGCACAAGTCGGCTGACGAACTGGTTAGGTCGCGGTACGATAAATTCCGCACCATGGCGCGTTTCTTCAATGAAGCCTAGCTCTTCGATCGTCTAAAAGCCCGCCATCAGCGGGCTTTTTCCTTTTTTACGCCCGTATCTCTTCAACGTTGAAGGGCGAATCGGCAACGTTCGCGGCTGAAATTGCGCCTTTGACGCGAATTGCCTCATCTATTCAGCAGCTCGTCAGGTATAAAAACACTGCACGTATAATGAATACATACCCCAGCCTTTGTAACCCAACTGGTTGTTGAAAGGTTTCGAGTTCCATGGCTACCACCGATATTGCGGTATCAAACATCGGAAGTGGCCGGGAGGGCCAGCGCGTCGTTAATGACTGGAGCCTTCAGGTCGCTACCGTAAACGGATCGGGATCTCAATCGGCGAACACCGTAATCCTGCGCACCATCTTCCAGATGGGCGTTCCGGTTTCAGGCAAAAACCTGTTTCCTTCGAACATCGCGGGACTTCCGACGTGGTACACGATTCGCGCTAACAAGCACGGCTACATCGCGCGTAAAAAAGAAATCGACTTCCTGGTCGCGATGAATCCGGAAACGGCAGTCGAGGATGTGAAGGCGCTGGCGCCGGGGGCGGCTGTCCTCTATGACGAGCCGTTGAACCTGAAGACCGTTCGCAATGACGTTACGTTTTACGCAGTGCCCTTCGACAAGATCGTGGGAACCGTCTGCCCTGATGCCAAGCTGCGCAAGCTGGTGAAGAACATGCTCTACCCGGGCGTGCTGGGTCACCTGCTTGGGCTCGATATGGGGGAGATGGAGAAGGCGATCCGGAAGCAGTTCGGCAAGAAGCAGAAGGCCGCCGATCTAAACGTGAATGCCGCCAAGACCGGCTACGACTACGCGACTGCGAATCTTCAAAAGTCAGATCCGTTCTGGGTCGAGCGAATGAACGAGAACCAGGGAAAGATCATCATCGACGGCAACGCCGCCGCTGCGCTGGGCTCGATGTTCGCCGGCGTCACCGTGGTGACGTGGTATCCGATCACACCGTCGTCATCGCTGGTAGAACAGACGATCGATTACATG
>DASTGW010000619.1:0-5066 GCA_035718705.1 Terriglobales bacterium
AACTTCACAAGTGAAAGTTTATTCACCATCGCCGGGGTGCCAAGAAAGTGGGTTTAGCTGACTGCTCTCTGCTGACTGCTGACTGCTCTCTGCTGGCCGCTGGCTGCTGGCCGCTTCTTCACTGATTCTGGTACAGCTTCCTGTACACCGTTGCATTCCGCATGATCGCCTGCACGTACTCGCGCGTTTCGGTGAACGGAATCGACTCCACGAACTCGCTTGCGTCGCGATATTTGCCGTCCGCCAGCCAGGCTTCTACTCGGTCCGAACCCGCGTTGTAGGCTGCGAGCGCGTACTCCGGTTGTCCGTTGAAGTGATCGAGGAGTTCCTTGAAGTAGCGCGTTCCCAGTTGCAGGTTCGTGTTCGGGACCAGCAACTGCTCCGGCGAGAAGCGATGCAGCTTCACTTCTTTGGCCAGTTTCTTCCCTGTTCCCGGCATCACCTGCATTAGGCCCAGAGCTTTCGCACTCGACACCGCTCCCGGATTGAATTCCGACTCCTGTCGTATCAACGACGCCACTAGATACGGGTCCAGGCTGTTCGCCAGGCTGAATCTCTTCAGATCAGTCCAGTAAGGACGCGGAAACAGCGTCTCCCAGTAGTTCCGTGGCAAAGCCGGAAAATCGAGCGAGAAATAGGTCGGCACTTGCCGCTTCATGTAATTCAACGCGCGATGATATCCGCCAGCTTCCTGGTAAAGTCGCGCAATCTCACCCGCCGCCGTCGTCGCATCGAAGTCCGCTGACTTCTGCAGTTCCTTGATGGCGAAGTCGTACATCGCGCAGTTCTCGAGTAACCGCGCCTTCTGCACACGCAGATCATCCGGCGGAAGTTCCTTGAATTCCGTCGGTGGCGCGGTGAGCGCCGGAATGTGGTCGAGCAGCGGATCGGACGCGATACTCCCTCCGCCGATCAAACGCAGCCGTTCCCGCGCGCGATCGGCGTAATAATAGTTCTGGAAGCGATCGATGATCTTGTTGTAGTACGCACGTGCCAGCGGCTGATTCCGATCGTCTTCGGCGACGCGTCCGCGCCAGTAAAGCGCTGCCGGGATCTCTGCCGACTGCGGATACTTCGCAATCTGTTCTTCAAAGCCCTTCCGCGCTTCGTCCGTCCGTCCCTGTCGCAAGCTCAGCCACGTGGCCTTCCAGTGCGCATAGTGACCGAGCTTGCCGGTAGGAAAGCGCTGGTCAAGCTCACGATAGAAGTCGATGGCGCGATCGTAGTCCTTCTTCAGCAGGTACATGTTCCCTGCCGAAAGCAGCGCCTGCTCAAACCATCCGCTGTTAGGGCCCGCCTGGCGAAGCTGATCGATCAGCGACGTGAACCGTCCTTCATCGCCATCGCTGCGCGCAATGTCTGCCAGGTAGTAAAGGCGTTGCGCGTTGGCATCGCCGGTGACTTGCAGACTTTCCAGTGTCTGGCGAGCGTCTTTCGAATCCCCGCTGCGATTTTCCGCCAGGGCCATCGCCACCTTAATCGTGTCTGTCTGCTCCGGCGTCGTCGCCGAGCCCAGAAGGTTGCGATACTCGGTCGCCGCGTCGCGGTAACGACGCCCTTGTGCGAGCAGGTCGGCGCGCGTCTTGCGCTCGGCAAAACTCGCATTCAGCGCGTTTAAGCTGTTCAAGTCGATGAACGCCGAGTCTGCTTCGCTGGACATCGGCATCGTGTAGTAGAGATGACGCAACACCTCGGTCGCATGGGCGGTGTCTCCGGCCTTCATGTAGGCGCGCCCAAGATTCAATTCGATGTCCGCCCGCGCCGGACTCCGATACTTCTGCGCAACAGCGATCGCTTTTTGCGGATCATTGTTCGCCAGCAGCGCGCTCACGTAGAGACCGGCCGCATCACGCGCAAAAACCGAGTCAGGATATTTCTGCTGGAAGTCCGAAAGAGCTGCGACCATCTGCGCCGGATCCGACTTCCCTCCCTGCGCCATCGCCGTGAAGTACGCGACATAGTCCCCCAGTTCGCCCGGCGTCTTCTTGGCTTTTTGCAAGTAAGGAAGCGCCTGATCGTATTCGCGATCCATCACGTGTGCGTAACCGAGCACCAGGTTGGCCATGGCACCTTCGTCGGTGCCAGCATGTTTGTGTGCGAACGCTTCCACCCCGGCATAGGCGGCCGGAGTGCGGAAGTCGAGTAGCTGTTTCGCCATCGGCTTCAGCGTGCTGGAAGCGACAAACGTCCGCCGCATTTTCTGCATGCGGCGCAGTTCCGCTGCAGTCAGCGGCTTCTTTTTCTTCTTCTTCGATTTCGAGGCAACGGCCTTCTTGGTGGAATGGGCAGCGGAGGTCTTCTTCGCTTTGCTTCGTTGGGTAGTTGCAGAAACAGGCGAAAACGCTACGGCAAACAGCAATACGACGAACAGAACCGACCTGATACTCACACCTTCAGTTTAACGCGATCTACCGTGGAAAGTTGCCGCCAAGTAAGGCTGGATCGTTGTCAGCAAGGATACGTACCAGTTCCTGATTGAAGTAGTCGCTGTCCTTCGCCGAGGTAGTTCCATAGCGTTTGTCATAGCTGGCGCGGCTCTTCTCGATGTCCTCTTTCAGCCGATCGTACAAGTCGCGGTTCTGGCGCCCTTCGCTGACCTTCGCCTGGTTGTAGAGCTTGATCTCGTCGACCAGCAGTTTGGCAAAACGGCGGGCTTTCTTGTGGACCTCGTCATCTACGACGGGTGCAGATACCGGGGCCGCAACCTCAACCGGTGCAGGTTCTGGTTCCACAGCCACCGCGGCATGCGCAACTGCCGCAGCCGCCGGAGCTGGGGCCACACTCGCTGCTGCTGCCACAGCTCGCGGCGAAGCCGCGGACACGGTTGGCTCAACCTCATGAGAGTGTGTTGTCACTCTCCGTGTCGCAAACACTTCCAGCCAGATCCCCGTGCAACGGACCAGCGTTTCCACCGACACGCGATCCAGGCGGTGCGTTTCGCAGCCACCATCGACGTAGAGAATGGCCACCACCTTATCGCGTACGACCAGCGGAAACACGATCGCGTCTTCCAGCGGGGCGCCAAAATTGTCCACAAACTCTTGTGCGAACTCGGATGCCGGGCCGGTTACAGCCACGCGCTCTTTCACGGCCTTCGAGGGCATTCCGAAATCAAGATCTACCGGGCTGTTGCGGACAATGTCATCCTCTGCGAATCCGCGCGCACGCCAACCTACAGCATTGTGTCCGCGCACCACGAACATCGCGGCACGGGCAGCAAAACCGGCTGTGCCGTCCACCATCGCATCGAGGATCTGTACCTGTGTCGTTCCGGCATGGATAGCTTCCAACGCATCGGTTAGATCGTGGGCGTCAACGGCGGTGCCCTCGCTCTTTTCCTGTAATGCCGGTTGCAAGGCGGTTAACACCTGGGTCACGATCTGCTGTTGCAGTCCCGGCAGAATGCTATTCAGGACTTCGCCGACCGTGTGCTCGACGACGGACTTGATCTTGGTGGAATCGGACATAACTTGTTCAGGAAGGGCGATTATATGGCAAATTCACGGGATAGAATTCCAGCCTTTCCCCCTAGGTTTGCAAGAATCGCCTTAGACCCCGTTCGTCCATTACAATGCCTTATTCGATAACGATCAATATCTCCACTGTGGGTGGGGTCAACAAGTACAATAGTAACTAGGGGAAGCGCAAACTTCCTGAATCGGGAGCCTAATGGCCACCATCAAACAGGCAAACGAGGCTGAGCCCCTCACCGAAGAGCTGCAGTTAGTAAATGCAGCCAAGGCTGGTGATATAGGGGCGTTCGAGGACCTCGTTCGGCGCTATGACCGGAATGTTTTTCGGATTGCGCAGCACATCACGCAAAACCGTGAGGACGCCGAGGACGTAGTTCAGGACGCCTTCTTGAAGGCGTATCAGAACCTCGAGCAGTTCCAGGGGCAGTCGAAGTTTTATACCTGGCTGGTCCGCATCGCGGTAAACGAAGCGCTGATGAAGCTTCGCAAGCGTCGTCCAGAGCGGTTTGTGTCCCTGGACGAGGACGTTAAGACGGAAGAGGATTCCATGCCCCGCGAAATCGCGGACTGGAGTCCGAATCCGGAGCAACAATATAATCAGGCCGAGTTGAAAGAAATCCTGGGCAAAACGATCCAGGGACTGCCAGCCGGCTTTAGGACGGTGTTTGTGTTACGAGACGTAGAAGGGCTTTCGACTGAGGAGACGGCCGAAGCTCTGGACCTGAGTATCCCGGCAGTCAAGTCGCGTTTGTTGCGCGCTCGGCTACAATTGCGCGAACGTTTGAACAAGTACTTTAAGTCTCGTAGAAGCGGAGACGGAACCAAGTGACCTGCCGCGATTTTCTGAAAGAGCTGACAGACTATCTCGACAACGCCATCGACACCCAGACGAAGGCGGAGTTGGAGGATCACCTCCAGTGGTGCCACAACTGTTACGTCATCTGTAACACCACTAAGAAGACCATCGAAATCTACCGCGATTCCCACCTTTACGAACTACCGGATGACCTTCGCGGCCGGCTCCGGTCGGCCATCATGACCAAGTGCGGGAAGAAAACTACCTCGTAAAGTTTCCACAAGCGGTTCCATTTTGAATCAGAAGTGACAAAAGACGTGCATCGCACGTCTTTTCTTCTATTTGCACACTTTGCACCTTTTACTACCCAGCGAAACCAAATCGAGGGTAGCTGAATCTAAGTAACTGAAACGGGTACTCACGTTTCGGTCGGACACAGTTTCCCAGGTGTTCGATGTGGGGGTAACAATGCTCTCGAAGTTGACCGACTTGCTTTTCGGCTGTTCACACAAGAACTATAGCTTCCCGCTGACGACCCGTAAGGGGCAGCGGCGCTCTGGAGCCGCCTTGGCCACCGGTACTTATGTTGTGTGCCTCGATTGCGGCAAGGAGTTTGCATACGACTGGCAGACCATGAAAGTGGTTTCTCCGGACCTGAAACCTGCGACAACGCTGGCAGGAACGGTGGAGCAGAACGCAGCCTAAACACCGCGTCACGCAAACACGTGCCAGCATGGAAGCCCTTCCCCATCGCTTGAGCAGCACTGCGCCTGTTGTCGTCGAACGTTCGAAGCACG
>DASTGW010000620.1:0-6939 GCA_035718705.1 Terriglobales bacterium
AAGGGCGCCTTCACCGATGCGAAGACCGATCGTGTCGGACGCTTTGAACTGGCTGATGGCAGCACGCTCTTCCTCGACGAAATTGCCAACGTCCCGCTCAGCCAGCAGGCAAAGTTGCTTCGTGTACTGGAAACCGGCGAACTCGAACGCGTTGGATCGTCGATCACCCGGCGTGTAGACGTCCGCGTGATTTCCGCCACAAATGCCAACCTCGAAGAAGAAGTCGGCAACGGGCGCTTCCGCGAAGACTTGCTCTTCCGCCTGAATACGATCGAAATCCATCTACCGGCTCTGCGCGACCGTCGTGAGGATATTCCTCTGCTGGCCATGCATTTCCTGCGACAATACACGCAACGGTATCGCAAGAATATCCGCGGGTTCGAGACCAGCGCCTTGCAGACCTTGCTCTCGCACCCGTGGCCCGGTAATGTACGCGAGTTAGATCACGCCATCGAGCGTGCGGTGCTGCTCGCGACCGGCGATCAGGTTCGTTCCGGCGACCTGGCGCTGAAGGCACCACGCGAGAGCACGCACAGTCTCGACCAGATGAGCCTCGAAGACGTGGAAGTCTTCCTCATCAAGAAGGCGTTGTCACGATTCGGAGGAAACATCAGCCAGGCGGCCGAGGCGCTCGGACTCAGCAGAAGCGCTCTCTACCGGCGGCTGGAAAAATATGGTCTCTCGTGATCCCAGGCGCGCTTCGCTTCACGCTCCCCGCTTGGGCCATGAGAACCGCATTTTCCTTCTGACGCTCGCCTCGGGAGCTCTCCCGGTCATTGTCCTTCTTTTATTGATGTGGCTTGGTCCGCATGAAACCAAGACGCGCTGGACCGTCACTCTCGTAGTTCTCGCATTGTGGATCGGCTTTGCCACCGCGGTACGAGCGTCCGTTGCTCGCCCTCTGCAAACACTGGCAAACATGCAAGCCGCGCTGCGCGAGGGCGACTTTTCCATGCGCATGCGACGTTCCTCCACGCACGACAGTCTCAATGACCTCGTCTTCGAAGTGAATGCACTCTCTGACGCGCTGCGCAACCAGCGCCTCGGCGCGATGGAAGCCACCGCTCTCCTCACCAAGGTCATGTCCGAGATCGAGGTTGCCATCTTCACCTTCGACGAGCGCCACCGGCTTCGTCTTATCAACCGCGCCGGCGAACAACTGATCGGGCAGCCGTCGGAACGCGCTTTGGGAAGAACGGCAGCCGAGCTTGGATTGGAAGACTGTCTCGAAGGCGAAACGGCGCGCACCGTCGATCGCACCTTCCGGGGACAGGCAGGCCGCTGGGGCATCCGGCGCAGTGAATTTCGAAAGGACGGCCTTCCGCATCAACTGCTCGTTATTGGCGATCTCAGCCGTGCCTTGCGTGAAGAAGAACGGCAGGCGTGGCAGAGATTGGTCCGCGTGCTTGGACATGAATTGAACAACTCCCTCGCGCCGGTTCAGTCGATCGCTGATTCGTTGGCCACCATGCTCAAGCGGCAGCCTCGCCCGCCTGACTGGGAGCAGGACGTCGCCACGGGTGTTCGCGTCATCGCCGACCGCGCAGAATCGCTCAGCCGCTTCATGCGCGATTATTCCCGACTGGCAAGGCTTCCCAAGCCGCAGCCGCGCGAAGTCGAGATTGGAACTCTCATCCGCAACGTGGCAGCACTGGAGAAACGATTGCCAGTTGCAGTCGAAGCAGGGCCACCGATAACGCTCGCTCTCGATCCCGACCAGTTCGACCAACTGCTCATCAACCTGGTCAAGAACGCAGTGGATGCTTCCCTGGAAACTTCGGGCGGAGTGACCGTCGGTTGGGAACGTAACAGCCACAGCGTGGACGTCTATGTTCGCGACGAGGGTCCGGGCATCATGAACAGCGCAAATCTCTTCGTCCCCTTCTTCACTACCAAGCAAGGCGGAACGGGTATAGGACTGGCGCTTTCTCGACAGATCGCGGAAGCGCATGGCGGCAACATCACCATTGAAAACCGGCAGGACCGCCGCGGTGCTGAGGCCCGGGTGCGGCTCCCGTTGTCGTAAATCGGAATACACTATCCAGATGGAAATTTACTTTCTCCGCCATGCCAGCGCTGGCGACAAGAAACTGCCAGGCAAGAAAGACGAAAAGCGTCCGATCGATACCAAGGGCGAAGAGCAATCCCACCAGGTCGGCAAGCTGCTTGCGGCACTCGGTGTTCAACCGGATGTTTTCATTTCCAGTCCTTTGACGCGAGCGGTGCAGACGGCGCATATCGTTGCGGAAGAGATAGGCTTTACAGAAGATATCGCTTTAGAAGATGCGCTCCGTCCAGATGCTTCCTTCGAAGACTTCGAGGAGATGCTCGAAGATTATAAAAGCGCAGACTCCATCGTCGTCGCCGGGCACAATCCGAATCTGAGTGAATTTCTCAGTTTGATTGTGACGAGCGGGGGCAACGAGGAAGCCTTCGATCTCAAGAAGGGCGGCGTGGCAAAGATCGAGCGCAAAAAACAGAGCGCTGTATTGCAATGGTGCCTTACGCCGAAGATCGCGAGCGTTGCTTACGAACCAGCGACGACCAGTTCGCGTCCGAAGACTTCGCGGAAGTAGCTGCGTTCTTTCAACAGGCTCCACTCTTCCAGCTCGGCGCCGGTTCGCTTCGTGTGCAATGTAAACCGAACGGATGAGTCCTTCACTTGAGCGGATACATCCGTAACTGCCGATTTCCGGCCCTGGTTCAACGCCCGCGCCAGGCGCAGCAGAACCACCGCGCGCGGAAGAAGTTGGCGATCGGCGGGTGTAAGCAACCGCAGCGCTCGATCCTGCAGCGATGGCTTACTCTTGCCGACATAGCGGCTGATCGCGGCGATCAAACGTCGCTGCTGAGTCGTGTATCCGAATATTTCCGAGTTCGCAATGATGTAGTACGCGTGGCGGTGGCGTCCACTGCGATTGATGAACGAGCCCACCTCATGCAGCGTGGCCGCGGCGGTCAGCCACTCTTCGTATTCCGGGGGGAGTCGATGAACAGACTTCAGTTGCCGGAAAAGCGATGCGGCCAAGTGCCGCACCTGCTCCGAAAAATTGGTATCGGCACCATAGTGTTTCCCTGCCTCCGCCAGACCTGCCATGCGCTCGCTTTCGATACGCTTGCCGAATGCCGTGTGACGGTCGTAGTCGGCGGCCATCTGCGCCAGCATTCCGTCGCGGAGCCCAAGCGGTGAATACTGGAACCCCGGCAGTCCGAAGCGCTCGATCAACTCGTGATAGACGGTGGCGCCGGCGATGATGATTTCAGCGCGACGAGGACCCAGCCCCTCGAGTGTTCGCCGCTGTGCCAGGTTGCGTTTGGTGAGCTCTCGGATGATCTTTTCCATCGCTTGCCGCGATGCGTAATCCTTCCGCGAACTATTCTTGGAGCCAAAGGTCCGCGCCAGTGCAGCTAGCGTTTCCGCGGTTCCGGAAGTCGCGATCACCGTTGCCATGCGCCGCTGTCGCATACGCTGTTCCAGTTTCCCAACTTCTTCGGCGATAAACTGGCGCAGGCGTTGCAATTCCTTGTTCTTTGGCGGATCGTTCTGGATAAACTCTTCCGTCAGCCGGACGGCTCCCAGCGGCAGGCTCACCATGGAGCGTATCTGGCCATCAACGGAGACCGTTACTTCGCAACTGCCGCCGCCGAGGTCCATCAATAAGAGCGGAGACGCCAGCTTCCGCATGTTGGCCATGACGCCAAGATGAATGAGGCGGCCTTCTTCTATGCCGGAAATAATCTCCACCCGCCATCCTGTCGCCGACTTCACCCACTCCAGGAAACTCGCCGAATTTCGCGCATCGCGCAGGGCGCTGGTGGCAACCACTCGGACCCGGTCCGCTCCGCTCGACGTAACCGCGCGATGGAACCGGCTCAACACCTTCACCGTCTGCGCGATCGTCTTCGGCTCAAGCAGTCCACCACCGAAAACCGACTCGCCCAGTCGCGTAACTTCACGGTCTTCATGGATGGTTTCCAGCCGGCCGCGCGTAAGCTTGGCAATCTTGAGTCGAACCGAGTTGGACCCAACGTCAATCGCGGCGAAGGTTGGCATAGTTAATCGAGTGGACGCTCGCAACGCTCCGAGCGCCTAAGCTTCAAATGTTACAGCTTTGTGAAAGGACTGTTAATTTGCTTCCTCGGGAAAATCGAGGGTTCCGGTTACTTCGATCTTTCGCAACCCTCTCCCAGCCCAGATAATAAAAGATGAAATTGGGAGACATCATGATCGCCGAGAATCGCGCACGAGTTTGGCTAATTCCTCAGAAATTCTGGGCCGCAACCCGGAACATGAAGCCTGAACAGGCTGAAAGCTTGTTGCGGAGAGTTTCAGAGCTGGCGGAACGCAATCAAACGGATGCCCTTCGCGAGTACGATTTCATCATCGTCGGAAACCTGCAGGAACGCCATATTGCCTAAATTACCCTCTCGGAGCCGAATAGGGCATCCGTGACTTTTGTCATCGTCGCCAGGTGAAACCGCCGGATATTCTCGGCTTTCATTGAGGTGACATCATGTTTCAGCCAACCCAGATCCTTCGCGATGAACACGACGTAATCCTGCGTGGCCTTGAGCTGCTGGAGTCTTGCTCCACCCGCCTGACCGACGGCCAGACGGTCCCCCCAGACACGCTCGAGTCGATCATCGAGTTCTTCCGCCTCTATGCCGACAAAACTCATCACGGCAAAGAAGAGGCCCTGCTCTTTCCTGCCATGGTGGCCAAGGGATTTTCCTACGAAAGCGGTCCCATCCACTGCATGATGTCTGACCATGAGCAGAACCGCACTCTCACCCGGGCCATGATCTCCGCCATTGCCGAAATGCGCGCCGGCGATTCTCGCGCTGCCATGCGTTTCGCCGAAGCTGCCGATCGGTACGTCTACGGCCTGCGCGAGCACATCCAGAAGGAAAACCTCGTGCTCTTCAACATGGCCGAGCAGGTGCTGCCTAAGAACGAAGAACCTGCGCTGCTCGCCAAGTTCCACGAAGTAGATGAGAAGGAGATCGGTTTGTCGGAAATCGAACGGTTAGTCGGCATTTTGGATCGCGTCGAAGAAAGCGTCCCGGTGGCCTAGCCCGGCCTTTTGAATAGCGCGACAGAAAGACTGTCGCGCTTCCATTTTGTTCATTTGGCGATCCACTTGATACTCTTCTGAACGATGCAGCCTACGCTCAGGAGCGTTCTCGTGCGCCGATGGAGGGACACTCGATCCCGCAAAGGACGACTCGACTCGATTCGAGAAATCACCTCGGACATCTGGGACGTAATCAAGGAAGCGACTCCGGAACGCCGGCGAGCGCTCTTCGGCGACGTCGAGTACGACTGGGAGCACGAGGTAAATACCACGTCTGGGGCGGTTTCCCAGCGGACCAGACTGTTGGCTGCCATCGCTGGCGCACCGTACCAGCCGAGCGAACCCAATCTCTTCGGGAAGATGCTGTCCGCCCTCACCATAAACTTCGAGCAATTCACATTTATCGACATCGGATCAGGGAAAGGACGCACCTTATTGATGGCCGCCGAATGGCCGTTCCCTCGCATTATTGGAGTAGAGCTGTTGCCGGAATTGCACCAGGTAGCCGTCGGAAACATCGGCAAGTCACCGCATAAAGACCGGATGGAGTCCCTGTGCCTGGATGGTCGCGACTACCAGTTTCCGCCTGACCCTCTGGTCGTGTATCTCTTTAACCCCTTACCGGCTGCCGCTCTCGGCGTAACCGTAGAGAACTTGAAGCGGTCTCTTCAGGAGACCCCACGCCCGCTAAGGATCATCTACCAGAATCCCACAGCTGATGATGTGCTTGCCGGTTCCGGATTTCTCAAGAAGATCAGCTCGACCCACCAGTATTCGATTTACTCCAATTAACCCATTCATCGCCCCATTTCGCTCGGCGCGCCGCGCGGAACTGTTCCTTCTGTGAACGTGTAATTGTCTGCTGATGTAGTCCTTCCGGGGTGCAAAGCACGAGCTTGATGAACCCGCTGTGAGTTTCAGGATGACGCACGATCCGAGATGCCGCCATCGACCGAGGCTGCTTGCTGATCGCCAGATAAGAGAACTTCTCGTCCTCGTAGCCCAGCGAGCCTCCTTTTAGCCGTCGATGTTCGGAGGTCCGTTCCAACCTCACCGCAAAGTGGCACCAATCGCCTGCCTGGTACATCGGGCACTCGTTGTGATGTGGACAAGGCGCAACAACCTCTCCTCCGAGCGCCATGAGCTCACGCCGCATCTTCGCCACCGCGCTGAAGTTTTTCGGTGTACCCGGCTCAACGATCACGAGTATCTTTCGTGTTGCAGCCCAGGCAGCCGATAAAATTCGCTGCACATCCTTCACTTCTCCCATCACATAAGAAAGGACCACCATGTCTGCGGACTGGCCGACGATTTCATTCGAATCTTGAACCCAACGCGCTGCCGCTAATGACTTATTCGCCGAAGCTAGACGCTTCCCCAGCGACAGCATCTCCGGATGCGCTTCCACAAGCGTGAACCCGCGCAACGAACTCCAAATTTCAGAGGCTACCCACGACGCGGTCCCCGGTCCTGCTCCGAAATCCAGCAGGCTCTCCGGCGAAAACTCCGGAGCCAATCGGCGGATTTCTTCACACACGAACTGACTCGCGGCGAACGTCGCCGGCACCCTCGTGAGAAGATACGCCGCTCTTGCTTCCGGAGAAGCGAGGCTCGTCAGGAATCGCCCACTCTTATAGTCAGAAGTAATTTGTCCCGCGGCGCGCGACAGGCGAGCGCGATCGACGGTGGCACACTCGCGCTCGATGGCCGCACGAAGATTAACGGGAAGCGTCACGCCACCAGTTTACTCACGCAGCATCCGGCAGAGGAGCTTCCTTTGCCTCAGCCCAGGCAAAGAATGCGATATGGCATCCGCTGACATTCGCGACGAACAGGTACGATCCCCAGTGGGTCCGGCAAACAT
>DASTGW010000621.1:0-5188 GCA_035718705.1 Terriglobales bacterium
TGAGTGGTGGCGTGAACATGAAGGTGGTGGTGCTGGCGATCGTAGCGGCCGCGGTGATCGGCAACTACGGTTACTACACCTACCTGACCCGTGAATCGCAAAAGCTGCAGGCGGACCTGGAAGTCGCGAAGACTGAAAACGCCAAGCTCGCGGTGGTGAAGGCCAAGTACCAGGAGCGCGAGAAGGTGTTCCAGTTGTACGACCGCCGCGTGAAAGTGATCCACCAGTTGCAGGAAGCGCAGTCGGGTCCATCGGACCTGCTGAATACAGTGGCGGGCACGGTGAACAACACCGATGCGGTCTGGCTCAGCACCATGAACGACGATGGCAAGAACATCAACCTCGTCGGCACGGCGATCAGCGCGAACGCGGTTGCGAACCTGATTTCAAACCTGAACAAGACGAACTACTTCAAGTCAGTCGAGATAAAGGAAACCTACCAGGACGAAGGCATCAAGGACCTGCAGGCCTTCTCGTTCAGTCTTGTTTGCGAAAAGAAGACGAAGTCTTAAGGCGGATCTATGGCGAATTGGAGCGAACTGCCAGTAACAACGAAACTCGGAATGGTCGCCGGCGCGGCGATCGTGCTGTCCCTGGGCATGTGGTACTTCGTGTACCAGCCCGTACGGGACCACAACACGCAGACCGCGCAGACGCTTTCTGCCGTGAAGGCCGAGAATGATTCTCTCCGCCCCTACGATAAGAAGCTGAAGGACCTGGATGCGCAGATCTACAACCTGGGCCAGCAGCTGGAGCAGATGAAGCAGATCGTGCCGGATGAGAAAGAGGCCGATAACTTCATCCGCATGGTGCAGGCGACAGCGGCCAACGCGGGAATCGAGGTGCGCAGCTACACCTCTCAACCCACGGCCAACAAGGAGTTCTTTGTAGAAGCGCCTTTCAACCTGAACATCGACGGACCGTATTACTCGGTGCTCTCGTTCTTCGACAAGATGGCGAAGTTGGACCGCATCGTGAATGTGTCGAATCTGCAGATGGCGAGCGTGGAGAAGCCCGGCGCTGCTGCGGTAAAACACAAGTACAACTACGCGCCTTCGGAGACGGTTGTCGCTTCCTGCACAGCAACCACTTATTTCAGTCGTGAAGTCCCGGTGCAAACGGCGACGCCTGCCGCTGCCCCCGGAAAGTAGAGCCAGGTGATCGTTATGACGTTGACCAAGAGTTTATTGATTGTGACCCTCGCCAGCGGCGCCCTGTGGGCGCAGGCTCCAACTGCTTCGACGACGGCGGACACGCCTGCGCCGAAGGCAGCCAAGCCGACTGCGGCAGTAACGACTTCGACGGCAACCAAGCCTGCAACAGCGACTGCAGCTGCAAATACGAAAGCAAGCGCGGCAACGACCAAGCCTGTGGCTCCGGTACAGTCCAAGCCTGCCGCTGCTGCGGCGACGGCAGCGACGAAACCGGCCACTCCGGCAGCGAAGCCCGCTGTTGTTGCTAAGCCTGTAGTTGCAGCAACGAAGCCTGCGGCGGTTCCTGCTAGCGCGAAACCGGCTGTAGCGGCAGCGACGAAATCTGCCACTCCGGTAAAACCTAATGAAACGGCAAAGCCGACGAGTGCCACGGCGAAGCCTGTGACGCCTGCGAATGCAAAGCCTGCGGTAGCAAAGACAGAAGCGGCCAAGCCAGCAGAGCACAAGCAGGTGGAGCACAAACCGGCGGTCGCGGCTGCAGCGGCTGCGAAACCAGTGGTGAAAGCGGAAGTCGCCTCGGCCAAGCCGGCATCTCCGGCCAAGGTATCCTCACCATTCAAGCCGACAAAGCCTGTGAAAGCGGAGCCGAAGGCGGCGGAAAAATCAGACCCGAAGATCGTGCAGAACGCTGCGATCAAGGAAGTCGACAAGACAATGCGAGTTCCCACTGCGGCCAGCATGCCAGGACATCGGGATCCGTTCGTAAGCCCGATCGTGCGCGCTACCGGCATGGGCGCGGCCTGCGAAACCGGGAAGCGCTGCCTGATGGTGGATCAGATTCAACTGATGGGAATCGTGAAGTCGGCTAACGGCTTCATCGCCGTGGTGGAGAACGCTGCGAAGCGCTCTTACTTCCTTCGCGAGAACGATCCGATCTTCAACGGAACGGTGACGAAGATTACCAGCGATTCGGTGATCTTCCGCGAAAGCACCGTGGACAAACTTGGTAAACAGGGCGTTCGAGAAGTCGTGAAGAAAGTGAACGCGCCGGTTGTATAGGTCAGGTAAGGGATCTCGTGCGGGCGTGGTACCCGGACGGGCAGAGTTTAAGCAGTTGATGTAGGTAGTCGCAGTTTCTGTGTCGGTCCCTGGTTCTGTATCTGTCCGCTGGTAGGGAGACGGACGGAAGGTAATTCTTTAGCGGTGGACGAGTGCCGCGCACGCGAACGCAGTTGCGAACGCGTGGGGAGATACGAGATGAGGCTGAAGCAACTGCTGGGTCTATTAAGTTTAATGCTCATCCTGAGCGCCGTGGGTCTGGCCGCGACACTGACGAATGTCAGTGCGACGGCACAGGGCAACGCCACGGTCGTCACCCTCCAAGCGAGCGGTGCCTTTACGCACACCGAATATCGTCCCACCGAGACATTGTTGCTGGTGGATCTGGCCGGTGTGTCTGCTGGACAATTGAAAGAGCAGACGCACAACCTGGAATTGCCAGGTGTCAGCTCCTATCACGTACTGGGTTACACCGGCGTGAACGGAGCCGAAGTGGCGCGCATCGAAATCACGGTCGCCCCGGGCACCGTAGTAGATGTGAAGCAGGCACAAAGCGTGCTGAACATCAAGATTGCAGGCAAGGACTCCGTTGAGGCGAAAACGGCCGCTCCGGTTCCTGTGGTTGCGCAGGTGAAACCGGCAGCTAAGCCGGTGGAGCCAAAGCCGGCGGTCATCAAGCCGGTCGCTTCTACGACGGAAACTCCTGCCATCGCGACTGGAATGGTCACGGTAAACAATATTGGTGTGTCTCGTGGCGAGAACACGATGGACATCGAGATTGCCGGTAGCGGCCCGATGCAGGCGAAGGCGATGAAACTCGCGTCGCCGGCCCGCGTGGTTATTGACATTGCGAACGCCGTTCCCAGTCACAATAAGAACATTTCGGTGAACTCGGGCGATGTGAAGGCGGTCCGCATGGGGCAGTTCCAGGCGGCTCCTCCGATTACGCGCGTGGTGGTGGATATGTCCGCATCGCGCGAATTCGAACTGGTGCCGAGCGGAAACAAAGTCATCGTCAAGCTGCACGAGCCCAAGATGGCGAAGGCGCCGGTGGTGAGCGAGAAGCCCGCGGTTGTGGCCTCTACTCCTAAGCCGGTTGTTCAGAAAGCGGCGGCCAAGGAAACGGTGGTTGCGACCAGCAAGCCCGCTCCTGCTGTCGTGGCTCCGGCGAAAGAAACAGAGAAGCCGGTGGAAGTAGCGGCGGTGCCAAAGCCTGCTGAATCTGCACCTTCACCAAAGCCGGTGGAAGTCGCTTCTACGAAGCCGGTGGAAGTTGCACCTGCGAAGTCGACGGAAAGCGCGACCACCTCGAAGGAATTCGTAATGGTTGAGCCGCAGTACCATCAGGGCGCAGCCAACGAAAACACCGTCGACCCGAAGGTGCAGGCGAAAGCCGCTGCCACAGTGATGGCCAGCAATCCGAGCACTTCTGACACGAACAACAACGTGATGCCACCGGTGAGCGCGCACATGGCGCAGGATCCTGCGCAGTCGGCGCAGGCGAACCAGGGATCGCGTACCAAGTACACGGGCGAACCGATTTCGGTGAACCTGAAGGATGTCGATCTGAAAGATTTCTTCCGCCTGATCCACGAGATCAGCGGACTGAACATCGTGCTTGATCCTAACGTCCGCGGCACCCTTACCCTGGTGCTCGACGACGTACCGTGGGACCAGGCGCTGGATCTGGTGCTCGCCAACAACGGCCTGGATCGCAAGCTTGATGGCAACGTTCTCCGCATCGCTACCGTTGACACGCTTCGGAAGGAAGCTGACGCGCAGCGCGCCAAGAACGAAGCGGAAGCCCTCTCTGTGCCGAAGGTCACCGTCACGCACTTCCTGAGCTATGCGAAGGCTGCTGACGTTGTGCCGACGGTAAAGCGTTTCCTCTCGCAGCGCGGCGATGTGATTTCGGACCCGCGCACGAATTCGCTGATCATCCAGGACATTCCGGCTTCGATTCCAGAAGTCCAGAGATTGCTCACGCAGCTTGATCGCAAGACGCAGGAAGTTGAGATCGAAGCACGGGTGATCGCCGCGACTCGTAGTTTTGCCCGCGATATCGGTACCCAGGTGGGCTTTGGTTGGGGCAATAGCTCGAATGCAGTAGGTGGCGTTGGAGCAGTAGGAAACAGCCCGAATCAAGTCGGGTACTTCGTTCCTCCTCCGTACTTCACCACGCCGGGCATCCCTGGATCGACAACTCCTAAGACCACGACTACGGCAGCAGCTATACCTCTGTTCTCGAATCTAGGGGCGATCTCTCCGACGAGCGGTCTAAATTTCCTGAATATCGGCTCGAATTACCGCTTGGATGCGGTGCTTACCATGGCAGAATCGCGCGGTCTTCTGAAGATTCTTTCGCGTCCGCGCATCGTGACGCAAAACAACGTGCAAGCTTTGGTTCGCCAGGGCGTGCGCGTGCCGGTGGTCACTGCAGCGCAGTTGGGCGGTCCTCCGACCACGACGTACGTGGAAGCGTTCCTACGCCTGACGGTGACTCCGCAAATCACCGTAGAAAACACGATCTTCCTGAATATCGATGTGGAAAACACGACTCCTGACTTCGGCCAACAGGTCGGCGGCAATCCGACCCTTATCACTCAACAGGCGACAACCTCAGTCCTGGTGAATGATGGCGGCACGGTAGTCATCGGTGGCGTGATCCAGACCTCGAACTCGGTAAACGTAAGCCAAGTTCCGTTGCTGGGCAGCATTCCGATTCTCGGCAATGCATTCAAGCACCGCGCGGTCTCGACGTCGACGCAAGAACTGTTGTTCTTCGTCAGCCCGAAGATCGTTCAGACATAGTTTTTCAACTGGTCGAAAGCAATCGCCCTCCGCAAGGAGGGCGTTTTTGTTTTAGTAGCCAGTACCCAGTACTCAGTATCCAGTAAAGAGAGGAGGCGGCGAGCGAACGGTTGCCAGCAAGTGCAGTAGTGAGGAAATTCAAACGCAAGCGAGAGCTTTACGGG
>DASTGW010000622.1:0-14433 GCA_035718705.1 Terriglobales bacterium
CGACGGCGGGACCACGGTAGGTTCTGCCCGGCTGTAATGATTCGCGAGCGATCACGCCTGATTTGCCCTTTTGATTCGCAATCCCTTCTCCTCGACTCGGAAGCACTACGCCGCGACTAAGCGCCCGCAACCGAATAGTGACAATCTCCACGTCGCGTTCGGGGCTGCTGTATCCATAACGGCGCTTGTGCTCTGAGTGAAAAGCTTGAATCATCTTCGACGTGAATGGCACGTTGAGTTCGAAGCCTTGTCCGCGATAACGTAGATCCGCGGTGCGCGCCAGTTCGACAGTTCCCTTCCAACCTTCTTGCGTGAAATCAGACTTGGCTGCACGCTCCAGCGCGCGAAATTCCTTCTGCAACTTCGACTCCCAAAAAAGCGGGGCACCATCCTTGCCTCCACATTTCAGAAGAACCGTCCGGGAATAATCCTTCACGATGTCGCTGACAAGGATGCCGTAAGCAGAGAGGGCGCCAGGCATGCTGGGCACGATCACCGTCGGGATGCTGAGCGAAGCCGCGAGTTCACATGCGTGAAGGCCGCCGGCACCGCCGAAAGCAACCAGAGCGAAATCCCGGGGGTCGTATCCTTTCTCGATCGAGACCACGCGAATAGCCTTCTCCATGGTGGAGTTCACGACGCGGATCACGCCTTCCGCGAACTGCTTCGCTGTCAATTTCGAATGGCGCTGCTTCAGCCAGTCGCGCACGATGCGCTCGGTGCGTGGGAGGTCGAGCGTAAAATCACCACCGAGGAAGGCTTCCGGACGAAGGCGTCCGAGCAGAAGGTTGGCATCGGTGACGGTGGGCTGCTCGCCGCGGCCGTAGCAGATGGGACCAGGATCGGCACCGGCGGATTCCGGCCCGACGCGAAGAGCACCAGCGGCGTCGAAACGTGCGATGGAACCTCCGCCGGCACCGACCGTGTGAATATCCAGCATGGGAACGTGTACAGGAAACCCGGCAACTTCGGCCTCGTTGGTGGCATGGGCTTGGCCATCCACGAGGCAGACGTCGGTGGAGGTGCCGCCCATGTCGAAGCCGATGATGCGTGGGAATCCGCTGAGTTTCGCCATTGCGGCCGCTCCGACCACTCCACCAGCGGGACCAGAGAGCACGGTGCGAACCGGTTCGCGCGAGGCGACGTCGAGCGAGGTGATGCCGCCAGAAGATTGCATGACGAAGATGCGAGACGAGGTCGCCCGGGGGCGAGCGCGCTCCATTGAGCGCACGAGGTTGTGGAGGTAGCGAGCCATAACTGGTTGCAGGTAGGCGTTTACAACCACCGTGCTGGCACGTTCGTATTCGCGAAATTCGGGAAGGAGCTGATGCGAGACGGAGACAGGTACTCCGAGCGGCTTCAGCGCCTCCGCGACCTGTTCTTCGTTCTGCGGATTGGCGAAGGAGAAAAGTAACGAAAGCGCAATTGAGTCGGGGTGCTCATTGCGTATCGCCTGCGTTAGTTCATCTAAGTTGGAAGGAGCCTGCAGGATTTCCGCATCGGAGCTCACGCGCTCTCGGACTCCGAAGCGCAACTGACGCGGAACCAGCGGCTCGATGCGGTCGAAGAAGAAATCATAAAGCTTAGGGCGTGCCTGGCGTCCGATCTCGATGGTGTCTTCAAATCCTTTGGTGGTCACGAACGCGACGCGAGCGCCTTTGCGCTGGAGCAACGTATTGGTCCCGACGGTAGTGCCGTGGAGGAGAATCAAGTCGCGGACCGGAATGTCCGCGCCGCAGATCTTTTGGATGGCTTCGATGATGGCGCGTGAAGGGTCGTCGGGTGTAGAGAAGACCTTGAGCATCCGCAGACGTGCGCCGTCGTGCCAGACGCAGTCCGTGAAGGTGCCTCCGGTGTCGATGGCAATGCGAAGTTCGGTTGTGCGATTGCGGCTTGCCCGCGGCATGCTAGCCCAGCAGATGCAGGTTTTCGTTGATCGTCAGCATCCCGGCAACGATACAGAAACCGGCCAGCAAATAGGAAGAGGCTTTGAGGAAGGCCGGCGCATGTCCCACCGAGTTGGCCCGGCGGGCAAGTGCTTCGAACGCATGCTGCGTAACGAAAGCGTAGGCGACCATGGAGATGACGATACCGACGACGAGAATGCTAACGCGAAGCAGTGTCAGGGGAAGCGTGCTGGCGATCGCCATTGGGACGACCATTAGCAGGCTGCGCGTGCCGCCGATCGCGAAGAGGACGCCAAGGGTTGCCGCCATCCCTCCATGCGTGTGTTCTGAGCCCTGATGCGCGTGGTCGTGCTGCCAGGCATTCGCCTGTTCGGGCAACACGTGCACGTGCAGGTGCTTGTGCGGATGATGATGGTGCGTGTGCAGATGCTGGTGAACCTTGATCTTGCCCGTCGCCAATCCGATAAAGGCAGCGATACCGGCAAGGACAAGCAGCCCGCCGGCTCCAACATCAAACATCTGCTGTAAACGCGGAGACAGGAGGTCGCGTCCGAAGTGTCCCAGGATTCCGGCAATCACGATCACCACCGCATGCGCGCCTGCAAAGCGAATAGCGAACCAGACGACACGGCGGAAGTCGTGCTCGACGGCAACGCCGAAAGCAGTGATCGCGGCGAGGTGATCAGGGCCGATTCCGTGCAGCAATCCAGCGACGAAAATGGCCAGCAGAAGGAACATAGGACAGTCTGGATTCTAGCATCCGATGAACATCTGGCTTGTGATTGCGATCACCTTTGGCCGGGAGAATCGGTAAGGCGCTTGGCCATCAGGTACGCGTCAAGCCGATTGGGGTAATAGTGAGGAAGAGTCTTCAAGGTGAAGTACTTAAGCCTCTTATAGAAGCGGATGGCGGAGGGATTATCGACGGCTACTTCCAGAAAGACGGCATCGCATCCGGCTTCCCGAAGGCGTTCCTCGGCGGCGTTCATGAGCAACGTTCCGAGGCCGTGGCGGCGGAACGCCTTCACCGTGTCGATGGTGATGATGTGACCCATACCTTTGGGATGACGTTGCGCGATGAGAAATCCGGCGACCTCGGGAGTTTTGCGTTGCGTTTCGGCCACGATAGTGAACGCCCCACGCAGTTTCATGTAGTGCGTTAATTCAAGGCGCGAATAGGCGATCCCGGGTGGAAAGCAACTGCGGTCGATCTCGTAGAGCGTCTGGAAGTCCTCGACCTTGTATTCGCGAAGGGTGAAGCGCACACCGGAATTGTAGCGGGAAGACGAAAACGTTGACGTGATGGAGAGCACGACGAAATGGGTCGGGACTTACAAACGATTGAGGGCGTCCCACCCTCCAGCCGACGAGGGTGGGAACCTCACTTGTAATTTCGCGCTACGCTACTTTCTTTGCTGACTGCTTGTGTTCACTGAAGAGCGTAATGACTTCGCGGTTGAAGGCAGGAATGTCATCTGGCTGGCGACTGGTGACCCAATTGTTGTCGCGGACGACTTCCTGGTCGACCCAATTTGCGCCGGCGTTACGAAGATCATCCTGGATGGTGTGATAGCTCGTCATCTTGCGTCCTTTTACAAGACCCGCGGAAACCAGCAACCACGGCGCGTGACAGATGACAGCGAAAGGCTTCCCTGCAGACTGCATCTTCTTCACAAACTCCTGCGCCTTGGGTTGAACGCGAATGAAGTCGGCGTTCAGAGCGCCCCCGGGCAGCAGGACAGCGTCGAAATCCTCGGGCTTTGCCTCATCGAGCGTCAGGTCAACCTTGAACTTGTCGGCTTTCTGATCATGATTTACGCCCTGAATCTCACCGGCCTTTGGTGAAACGATCTGAGTATTGGCGCCGGCTTGTTCCAGAGCCTTCTTAGGCTCGGTGAGCTCAGCCTGTTCAAAGTTGGTGGAGACGAGAATAGCGACACGCATGCCATCGAGTTGACGATCGGGCATAGTAATTCCTCCGTAAGTAGAGCTTTAACAGTGGGATGCCAGGGAGAAGTGCATAGATGTTTCGCTGCGCCCAACAGACCTCAACAGAACACGGCGATTACTGCTGAGGGACAAAGCGCTGTGCGATTTGCGAAGCAGCGTCGGTCTGGCCGGCGGAGTAGTAGGCGTCACTGAGATGTTTTCGGATCTGGCTGGTGACGTCCGGATCGGCAACCCGAGCAGAAGCGGAAAGACGAGCCGCAGTTTCGAGGATTTTTACCGCTGACGAATATTCGCGACGCTTAAAGAGGACGAATCCGAGGGTATCGAGGACGGCTGGATTGTTGGGTGAAAACTTGGCTGCGTCGCCCGCGAGTTCCAGAGCGCGATCAAGTTGGGTGCCGTGTTCCGCGTAAAGCCAAGCCAGATTATTAGCGGCAACTCCCGTCTGGTCTCCATCGTGCAGTGCCCGTTCATAATTTCCTGCCGCCTGCTGCCACTTCCCGGACTGCTGATCGCGAAAAGCCGCCAGAAGCGTTTCTGATGCGCCGCCTGCGCGACTGGCAACTGCACTGGCCTGGGCCACGTCACCAGTCGAAAGTTGCAGCTGTGCCAAAATTCGAGCTGCTGTCGCACGGCGAGGATCTAATTTCACGGCCTCAGTGAGCGCTCGAATGGCGTCGGTGTAGCTGCCATGGTCAGCGTAGAGTCTGCCTGCGATCTCAAGCAACGTGCTCGACTGGGGCACTTCCTGGCCCACACGCTCCAATTTCTCGATCGCGGAGAACGACACTTTGCCGCGCCGATATAAATCGAGAAGACCGTTCATCGCCTCTTCCGAATCGGGATGGGTCACGACCGCTCGCTCGTAATTGACCAATGCTTCGGCGATGCGATTGGTCTTCACGGCAGATTCACCGATAACGAGGAAGGGGTCGACAGCAGAGGGATCTAGCACGGCGGCACGGTGAGCAATCATGGCAGCCGATTCATATTTACCCTGTTGGAGCAGAACACGAGCGAAGACAATCAGGCCATGGAAATTGCCAGGGTCGTCGCGTACAACCTGTCGGACCTGGAGGTCAGCTTGCTGAAGGTCGCCGCTTTCAAGAGCTCGTTCGGCAATGGCAAGACGCGCGGGCGTGAAATTTGTGTCGGCGTCGAGGGCGTTCTGCAACTCGTTTTGCGCTACGTCAGCGTTCCCGGCGGCGGCATTCACTAATCCGAGGATGTAGTGCGCTGGCGCCGAAGCAGGGGCACGGTCGACCGCACTGGACGCAAACAGCTTTGCGAGTACCGGATTGTTGTCAGCCAATGCGATCTCTGATTCAAGGATGGCAGTCGTGGCAGCATCGAGCGATGAGCGGTAATCGTTGAGGTGCTTGCGGATCGTGTACAACGCCGAGGTGCGCTCTTTGCCAGCATGAGCGGATGCGGCCGAGATTTCGGCTTCAATGATGCGAGCCGCAACGGAGGCACGGTCCGCCGCATTTGGCTGTGCTGCTGGGCGCATGCGCAATCGATCCCAGACTGTCAAGGCGTGGGGGCTCAGCTTTGCGCTGTCCCAGGCAACACGATAGCTCTCAAGCGCCGTGCCAGCATGACCCGATGCGAGCTCAAAATCGCCGAAGGCGGTGGGAAGTTCACGACGCTGCGAATCTACGCGGCGAAGCACCTGTTCGGCTTCCGCCACGCGCGCGGAACGCTGCAGAAATTGCGCCAGCCGCAGGTTGGTCTCAGGAGTGTCTTCGGCGCCGGTCGCGTGACGATAAGCATCTTCTGCGGCTTCGGCATTTCCCTCCTGCTCTTCAAGGCGAGCCATGGCAAGCCACGGCAGCGCACTTCCGGGCTGGACCTCAGTGGCTCGGCGCAGGATCTCGCGCGCCTTCGCGGTGTTGTCTTCGCGATTGTAAAGATCGGCCAATGCGACGGCAGTGGTCACGCGCTTCGGATCGGCTTCGAGCACCCGCTCGTACGCTTGCTTGGCCAGCGGGATGTTGTCAGCGGCGGCCCACGCGGCACCGAGCAATGCCAGCGCCTCGTTGTTGCGGGCCATGTTGTTCAGCACAAACATCGCCTGTTCGCGGGCACGCTCGGGCGAGCCAGCGGAGAGGAACATTTCGCCGAGGCGGAGGTGCGCCAAGCTGTTGTTCGGATCGGCTTCGGACGCCTTCTCGAAGGAGGAGAACGCTTCGGGCAGGCGATCGAGCCGATAAAGGCAGTCACCCATCTGCATCAGCACTTCGGCGCGACGACGTCCGTCGCTCTCCGGGATCCTCGCAAGCGCCTTTTGGTAAATCGGGAGGGCGGATGTGTACTTGCCTTGCGCCTCGTACTGTTGAGCCTGCCTGACGAGATTACGCGAACATCCGAGCGAGAGGGTGATTAGTAGCAGAGCCGCGAGCAGCGAGGATGTTCGCATGAAGACCTGGCCCGCAGGTTCGCGAGCTCTTGCAGAATAAGGATGTCATCGGAAGAAGTTCAGTTGGCTGAGGGGTTTAGAATCCGCCAGAATTTCGGGCCGGAATGATTGAGTACAATGTTGGCAGAGGACGATCAATGTCAGAACCGACCTATGAAGAACTGAAAGCGCGATTGGCTGAACTTGAGAAGCAGGGCGGAGCGAAGCGCTCGGGGAACCTGGAGTTCAAGGTTAGCGAAAAGGGCGCGGTCAGTGTCTACGGAATGGGACGCTTCCCTGTCACGCTCTATTACGAGCAGTGGACGCGACTGCTGGAGCGGGCCGACGATCTCAAGAAGTTCATGGAAGAGAACAGAAGCCGCCTGAAGACAAAAGAGTAAGCCCTTCCCGGCGACAATTTGGGCTGATCTCGCCTGCTGACTCGGCACGGAACCCGCCGTGCCTTAGACCATCTCTATCGCAATTCATCCCTTATAACTGCATTCTTCGCATTGACGAGAGCTGTGTTTCCGCCATATGTTTCATTACAACATATGACACTGCTAAACAACATTCTTGACCGTGAGTTGAAAAAAGGCAGCGCCGAGTTGCTGATCCTTTCACTCATCGAAGTGCGCCCACGGCACGGCTACGAGATCAGCAAGCTGATTGAAGAACGTTCGGAAGGATCGGTGAAGTTCAACGTCGCGTCCCTCTATCCCCTGCTTTATCGACTCGAAAAGCGCGGCTGGATCCAGGGCCGCTGGGTGGAAAAAGCGGGCCAGCGGAGACGCCGCTATTACCGGCTCACCGAAGACGGCAAGAAAATTTTGAAAGCGCAGCGCAGCACTTGGCTTGAGTTCGTGGCGGCCATTAATCGCATCACGGGGTTGGAAAATGCCTGAGACTAGTCAGCCCGACTTCAAGAAATTGGTTCGCGAGAGGCTCGAGGGAAGTTCCCTGTCTCCGACGCGCGAAACGGAGATCGTGGAGGAACTTTCGGCACACCTCTGCGATCGCTATGAAGAACTGCTGCGAACTCGAATAACCGATGAGGCTGCTTTCGGCATCGTGTCGCGGGAACTGGAGGCACACGAGTTAATCCAGCAATTGCGACGAGTGGAGCAAGCTGCTTCTGGAGTGCCAACTCTCGGAGCGACATCGGGAAGCAATGTGTTCGAGGAACTGTGTTACGACCTGCGATATGCCTTTCGACTGCTTCGTCTGAATCCGACGTTCACCCTGGTGGCAGTTGTCTCACTCGCGCTCGGCATCGGTGCGAACACCGCGATCTTCGAGTTGTTGAATGCAGTTCGCTTGCGCACGCTGCCGGTGCGAGACCCTCAGCATTTAGCTCTGATCAAACTGGACACGCACGGTAAAGGGATTACCGGCGAGGGCATTGGAGGCACCACCACATTTGCCCAGTACGAGCAGGTACGGGACCGCAATCAAGGTTTCTCTGAGCTCGCCGCCTGGGGTAATTCCACCTTTGATTTGAACACTGGAGGTGAGGTTCATAACGCTCGCGGCATTTATGTCAGTGGTAATTACTTCAGCGTGCTGGGAGTGAATCCCGCGCTGGGGCGGCTCATAAATCCCGCGGACGATGCTCGAGGATGCGGTGCCCCCGGCGTGGTGATCAGCTATCCGTTCTGGCGGCGCGAATACGCTGAATCCGGGTCAGTGATCGGAAAAGTGATCACGCTCGATGGGCACCCATTCACGATCCTTGGAGTTTCAGCCCCCTACTTCTTTGGCATGGAAGTCGGCCGTCAGTTCGACGTGGCAATCCCATTGTGCGCGGAAGCTATTATGAGGCCCGAGCATAGCGCCCTCACCCATCTCGATAGCTGGTGGCTCACCATGTTCGGCCGCCTGAAGCCGGACTGGACGCTGGAGCGTGCGTCAGCACAATTGCAGGCCATTTCGCCCTCCATCCTGCAGCAAACCCTGCCTACGCACTACAACCCGAGAGACAAGAAGGACTACCTGAATTTCCAGTTCAGTGCCGTGCCTGGTGAGACAGGAACATCTGGATTGCGCCGTGTGTACGACAGCCCACTGTTGCTCTTGCTCGCAATCACCGCGCTGGTTCTCCTGATTGCCTGTGCCAATCTCGCGAACCTGATGCTCGCCCGGGCCAGCGCTCGAGAACGGGAGATCGCGATTCGACTCGCGCTCGGAGCCGCTCGCAGGAGATTGATTCGCCAGCTCCTCACGGAGAGCTTGTTGATTGCCGGGATCGGCGCGATGGCGGGATTGGTGATCGCTCACAGTGTCAGCCGCATCATCGTAAGCCGGCTCAGCACTCACGATCGTCCGGTGTTCATCGACCTCAGCCTGGATTGGCGGATGTTTGCGTTCACCGCTTTGCTGGCGGTCATCACGTGCGTTCTGTTTGGCCTCGCACCCGCCCTGCGCGCCACCAGCGCTGCTCCGAGCCGTGCGATGAATGCATCCGGCCGAACCGTTATATCAAGTCGCGAGCGCAACGGACTTCGTCGTGGATTGGTGGTCACACAAGTGGCGTTGTCCCTGGTGCTGATGGTTACCGCACTGTTGTTCGTTCGCAGCCTGCAACACCTGATGCAGATGGATGTGGGCTTTCAGCGTGATGGGATCCTGATTACCTACGCCGATATGACCAGGCTGAATTTATCCAAACAACAGCGCCTCGACTACGCGGCGGAGATGCTGGAGAACATTCGCCATTTGCCGGGGGTTCAGGCCGCGGCGCAAACGAACGTCGTGCCGGCCAGCGGCTTCGGCTGGAATGAAAGCATTCTGGTGCACGACAAGAGACAAGGCCTCTCGAACTTCATGAGAACGTCGCCGGGTTACTTCGGCACCATGGGCACTCCCATCCTGCTTGGACGTGATTTTGACGACCGTGATTCAGCCACGTCACCGAAAGTCGCCGTGATCAACCAACGCTTTGCCGAGAAGATACTGAACACGCAGAATGCCGTCGGAATGACGTTTCAGACCCATTCTTTTGAGGACCGCCCCGCACTGACATTTCAGGTAATCGGCATGGTAAAGAATGCGAAGTACGGGGATGTGCGGGATGAGTTCGAACCCGTGGCCTATGTGCCGGCCGCGCAAGACGACGAACCGGACGGTGGACCGGCTTACATGGTTCGCACGTCACTTCCGATGGAGCACATGACCGCCGAGATCAAACAATCGGCGATGAACATGAGCCCGGCAATCTCCCTCGATTTTCGGATCTTCAAGACGCAGATCAACGAGAGCCTTGCCCGCGAACGCATGCTGGCCACGCTCTCCGGATTCTTCGGCGTATTGGCAGGTGTACTCGCCGTGGTCGGAATCTACGGCGTGATCAGTTACATGGTAGTGCGGCGCACCAACGAGATCGGAGTCCGGATGGCTCTGGGCGCGACGCGAGGAAACATCGTGCGATTGATCCTGCGCGAAGCGGGAACACTGCTCGGGGTGGGACTGGCGATTGGAACCGTGCTGGCGGTGATCGCCGGACGCGCCGCGACTTCCCTTCTCTACGGTCTGAAGGCAACTGACATAGCAACGTATGGGATGGCCATCGGGATCCTAGGTACGGTAACGTGCGCCGCCAGTCTGCTCCCGGCGGGGCGAGCTGCGAAGTTGGATCCTATGGTGGCGCTGAGAGAAGAGTAAAGTTATCGGGCGATGGATGATCGGGCCACAGGGGCGATTTTTTTCAATATGAGCTGGCTTGGTTGAGCTCCTTGATATCTTCGCTCGTGAGTTTCAGTTGTGTAGCCGCGACGAGGTCCTTCAGTTGATCGAGGTTCGTGGCGCTCGCGATCGGAGCCGTGATGCTGGGCCGAGCGATCAACCACGCAAGGGCAACCTGCGCTGGACGAGATTTGTGACGCTCTGAGACTTCGTCGAGCGACCTCAAAATGCGGAAGCCGCGCTCGTTCAGATATGCCTTCACTCCGCCACCCCGCGGACTCTTGTTCAAATCCGCTTCGCTGCGATACTTGCCGGTAAGAAAACCTTTGGCGAGTGAGAAGTATGGAATCACACCTATCTTCTCTTTCAGGCAAATAGGCTCGAGATCCGTTTCGTACTCCTGCCGATCGTAGAAGTTGTAATTCGGCTGCAGCGATTCATAACGCGGGAGGCCTTTTTCGTGACTGAGTTTGAGTGCCTCCGCCAATCGAGCTCCTTTGTAGTTCGAAGCGCCAATCGCGCGCACCTTTCCTTGTTCGACCAACCGTTCGTAGGCGCGGAGCGGTTCCTCGATCGGGGTTTCCGGATCATCCTGGTGAGATTGGTAAAGGTCGATGTAGTCGGTCTGCAAGCGTTTGAGTGAATCTTCCACCTCGCGCAGGATGTAGTCGCGCTTCAGTCCCTTCTTGCCATCTCCCATGTCCATACCGACTTTCGTCGCGATCAGCACTCGACCACGTTTGCCGCTGGACTTCAACCACTTCCCGATAATGGTCTCCGATTCGCCGCCCGTGTGTCCCGGGACCCAGCGCGAATAGATGTCCGCCGTATCGATGCAGTTCAAGTCGGCATCGACGAAGGCGTCCAGGAGCTTGAAGGAAGTGGGCTCATCGGCAGTCCAGCCAAACACGTTGCCACCGAAAACGAGCGGCGCGATTTCCAGTCCAGAGTTGCCGAGCTTACGTTTTTGCATGAGTTAAGGATTCCGCGGAGAGTTAAAACGATGCTACCTCGTGTTCGGCTTAGCCAAGTTGCACCGAGAGCATGGAGATCGAACCGCCGTCCACGCCTTCGACGGGAAACACAGCTTGTTCTCCGGTCTGTCTGGTTCCGAGGATATAAAGAAGAGGCAGGTAGTGATCCGGCGTGGGCACGGAGAGCAATGCGTCGCGTCCAATGCGCTCATAGTCGACCAGTTGCTCTCCTTCTTCGCCGAGTATCAGTTCACGAGCGAGTTGTTCAAACCGGATCGCCCAATCGAACGGCTCAACGATGTGACGTCCCCACGCATACGTGTGCAGGTTGTGCACCAGGTTGCCGCTTCCCACGATAAGCACTCCTTCTTCTCTTAGCGGAGCGATGCGGCGCCCAATCTCGTAGTGGAATGAGGGCGGCTGAGTTTCATCGATGCTCAACTGCACGACGGGAATATCCGCTTGCGGATACACGTGACATAACACCGACCAGGTTCCGTGATCGAGCCCCCATGAATGGTCAAGCTCGACTGGAATCGGAGCCAGAAGCTTCTGCACTCGTTCGGCAAGTTGGGGATCACCGGGAGCCGGATACTCGACCTGGTACAGCTCCTTTGGAAATCCACCGAAATCGTGGATCGTTTTCGGAGCCGTGGAGATGGTCACGGCGCTTCCGGGCAAATACCAATGAGCTGAGACGCACAGGATCGCTTTCGGCTTCGGCAACTCGCGACCGATCCCATTCCACCGCTGCGTATAGGTGTTCGTGAGTAGCGCGTTCATCGGATTGCCATGTCCGAAAAAGATCGAAGGCATCCTCATGGCTAGGTTCCTATCGCCACTAGCTCTTCGGTCCGTTTCAGCTGACCGCAGGCGGCGAAGATGTCGCGCCCGCGTGGACGCCGAACGAAAGCAGGGATATTGGCGTCTACGAGTATCTGCTGGAATGCGAGAACGCGTTGCTCGTCGGGTGTAGCGAAGGGTATGTCAGGACCTGGATTGAGCGCAATCAGGTTGACTTTCGCGCGGATCCCGTTGAGCAGGCGAACCACTTCGCGCGCATTCTGCGGAGAGTCGTTGACGCCATTCAGCAGCACGTATTCAAAAGTCATTCGCTCACGGTTGCGCAGCGGGAACGCTCGCGCTGCATCCAGCAGTTGCTTGAGGTCCCATTTGCGATTCAGCGGCATCACCTGTTCCCGTTGGACATCGTTGGAGCCGTTCAGTGAAATCGCAAGCTTCGGACGAATCGGCTCACGGCCAAACTCCTCGATACGCGGAACGATGCCGGCTGTTGAAACGGTCATCCGCGATTCAGGAATTCCGACCTCTTCCACCAGGAGCCGCACGGCCTTCATGAAGTTCTCGTAATTCAGGAATGGCTCCCCCATCCCCATGAAGACAAGATTGATTCGCTCGGAGCCGAGATCCACTCCCTGATCACGAAGTATTACCAACACTTGGCCCACGATCTCGCCGGCGGTGAGGTTTCGTTTCACTCCTAACTTTGCCGTGAGACAGAACTGGCAGTTCACGGCGCAGCCCACCTGGCTCGAAACGCAGATGGTGGCGCGATGCCAGTCGTGTCTGTGACTTTCAGCAACATCCTGGTAGGCGTCAGACCCGTCGCCCGCCTCTCCGCCGTCGCCTTCCGGCATCCAGACAGTCTCGACGGATTCGCCGTCGGCAAAGCTAATAAGGTAGCGGACCGTACCGTCTCGGGAGACAAAACGCTTGGAAATTTCAGGCCAACCGATTCTGAGCCCCTGCTGGGCCATTTCCGAACGAAAGGATTGCGGCAGGGTGGTTATCTCTTCCAAGGAGCTAAGTTGTTGACGATAAATGGCTTCTGCTAGCTGCTTGCTGCGAAAGGCGGGCTGCTGGTTGGCGACGACCCAGGAGGAAAGTTCTTGTTGGTCCAGACCTAATAAGACGAATTGCGGATTGTGGCTCATGCATCCAATTAGCTGTTCTTACTATAGACCTGCAAGAAAGATTTAGAAAATCTTGTCTAAGTTGTTAAAAATAAAATATTTACAGTTCCCATGACGAGCCTCGCACACCTATGAAAGAATTAATGACACCACCACAGGAGCACTTAGTCGCCGTAGCTGGCGAACTTGTCATGGAAGGTCTACGCAATGTTCGGCGTGAGGTCCTCTCGAACGGCCTCACGATTCTCACCGAAGAGATGCCGCACGTACGCTCGGTCTCGATCGGGATCTGGATTAAGACCGGGTCTCGCCACGAAAGCCCGGAGTGGAATGGAATTTCCCATTTCTCCGAGCACATGGTCTTTAAGGGGACGAAGTCCCGCAATGCAGAGCAGATTGCGCGTGAAGTCGACTCCGTAGGCGGCAACATGGATGCATTCACGGCCAAGGAGTGCATCTGCTTCGACGTCAAGGTGCTCGACGAGCATCTGCCGAAAGCCCTCGATATTCTTAGCGATTTAGTGCTGAATCCTGTGTTCGACGCCAGTGAATTAAAGCGCGAGCGCGGGGTGATTCTCGAAGAAATCAAGATGGACGAGGATAATCCTGACTACCTCGTTCACGAAATTTTCACTCAGAACTTCTGGAAAGATCATCCGCTTGGGAAGCCGATCCTGGGGACGAAAGAAACGGTGAAACGCTTCGAGCAGGAAATCCTGTTTGATTATTACCGCCGATTCTTCATCCCGAACAACATGATCATCTCGGTCGCGGGGAACCTGAATCACGAGCGGTTCGTGGATCTCGTAAAAGAGAAGTTCGCCTCGCTCAAGGCAGGCCCAAATGGCTTCCATCAGGAACCGCCGAAAACCCAGGCCCGGATCAACATGCGCAACAAGAAGGCGCTCGAGCAGGTACAGATTTGCATTGGGGTTCCTTCACTGGCGATCGGACACGAGAAGCGCTTCGCGTCATACATTCTGAACACGCTTCTCGGCGGCGGTATGAGCTCGCGGCTTTTCCAGAGCGTGCGTGAGAAGCAGGGCCTGGCCTACGCGATCTACAGCGAACTGAATCCTTATCGAGACACCGGGTGCATGTGTGTTTACGCGGGCACGTCTCGCGAGAACGCGCAAAGGGTGGTTCAATCGGTGGTCGGCGAGTTTAAGACCCTGAAAGATCAGTTCGTTCCCGCAGAGGAACTTCGACGTGCAAAAGACCAGCTGAAGGGCAGCTTGATGCTGAGCCTGGAGAGCTCGACGGCAAGAATGTCGAACCTCGCTCGACAGGAACTGTACTTCGACCGTTTCTACTCCATGGACGAAATCATCGATCGCGTGGAAGCGGTGACGACGGAAGACCTGAAACAGCTGGCCAACCAGTATTTTCAGCCAAACTGTATCGCGGTGACGGTGCTGGGAAATCTAAACGGGCTAAAAATCTCGCGCGATTCCCTTTCCTGCTGATCGGTTCGCTCTCAAACAAGGAAATCTAGGCGCTCACGATCTCGAATCGAGATCGTTAAGTGTCCTCGGTGACGCGAATTGATAGCTTTCTTGTCAAAAAACGTCACCGCAAACAGCGAGCCA
>DASTGW010000623.1:0-3291 GCA_035718705.1 Terriglobales bacterium
CGGACCCGAAGTTTGTCCGCAAGGAAGATGTCACTCCTGAGGCCTTTGAGAAAGAAAAGGAAATCTATCGCGCGCAGGCAGCCGCAACCGGCAAGCCGGCTCCGGTGGTGGAGAAGATCGTGGAAGGCAAGATGAGCAAGTTCTACGAAGAAGTCTGCTTGCTCGAACAGCCGTTCATTAAGGATCAGACGGTGTCGATCGGCCAGATCATTGCGCAGAAGGTCGGCAAGCTGGGCGAGGACATCGCAGTGCGGCGCTTCGCGCGGTTCAAGGTTGGCGATCCGAACATGACGATCGCGTTCGTGAACGTGAAGCAGGAAGAAGCGACGGACGAACAGAAGTAACGGGAACCCACCCTAGCCAACAGAAGGCTAGGATGGGCCACCCAGATATTTGTGACATCGGGCGGCTAATCGGCCGCCCGTTTTCTTGTTACTGGCGTAATTCGAGAGAGAGCGCGGAGGGCCGATGAAAGAGATACTGGTGCTTGGCCGATTCGTAGACCGAGAAGCCGACTAACGCACCAGTGACGAAAACGCGCATTGTGTCCATGACCAAATTGGGCGGCTAATCGGTCGCCCGTTTTCATGCGATTTTTCCTATCGGTAACATAGACCTTTGTTATTGGCGTGAAATGACGTTGATGCTGGATGATGACGACATGACACAAATACTCGCAGGACTCTTCGGGTCAGTGTTCTTTGTTTTCATCACGCGGTCTTATTTCATACAGAAGCGCAATTACTAAACCGGTAATTGAGTGGAGAAGAAGCGGCCTTACCAGGCCGCTTTTCTTATTCCACGCGCAAGACTACCAGCGGGTCGGCGTGCATGGCACGTCGAGTAGGAACCATGGCGGCAACGATGGTGGTCAGTACGATCGTTAATCCGGTGAGCGCGAAGGTAAGCGGGTCGGCAGTGGAGATCTGGAAGAGCAGTTGCTTCATGGAACGAACGACAACGAGTGACATTCCAACACCGAGAACGACGGCAATGCCGCTGAAGATGGCCGTTTCACCCATGATGAGGGTCATTACCTGGCGGGGGCTGGCTCCGAGTGCCATCCTGACGCCGATCTCCTGCATGCGGCTGGTAACGAACATTCCGACGACGCCGTAAACGCCTACTGCGGCGAGGATGAGAGCAATCAGGCCGAAGGTCAGCAGCAGGACCATGGTAAGCCGGTTGCGCGCGAGCGAGTTCGAGACCGCATCCTTCATGATGACAAGATCGGAAACCGATTGCGAAGCATCGAGAGCACGGACTTCCTGACGTAGGGCTGGATAGATGGATTCGGGAGTTCCCTTCACCTTCAAAACCAGGAAGCTATTGCGGGCCGCGCCGAGAAATACGTTTTGCGGTCCGACGATGTAGATGGCCGGACCAACAGGTGCGTCGAGGCTCTGAAGCTTTACGTCGCCGACCACTCCCACGATCTCACGCCAGAGAGTGATCTGGGGAAACAGCTGTAGCTTGTGTCCGACGGCGTTTTGGTTGGGCCAGTAGCGTCGCGCGAACTCGGCATTTACGACTGCGACCTGGGGAGAATCGGCGGTGTCGTTGTCGGTGTAATCGCGTCCGCTGATGAGAGGAATGCCGATGGTTTTAAAGTATCCCGGAGTGACGATACGAACGTCGGCACTGACCCAGTCGGCGGGCGGGATGTTTTGTCCTTCGACCTGGTAAGCACTCGCCTGGTTGAAGCCGAGCAGAGGGAGACGTCCTGCGGCGGCAGCGCTCTCGACGCCGGGCAGAGTGCGCAACCGCTCGACGGCGTTGTGGAAGAAGGTTGCGCATTGTTCGACCTTGGTGTAGTCGCTGGCCGGGAGTTCGATCTCCGCCGCGACAATGCGATCAGGATCAAAGCCAGGTGAGACGTGACTCAAGCGGATGAAACTTCTCACGGCGAGAAGAGATCCTACGATTAAGACGAGGGTGATCGCCAGTTCGCCGACCAGGAGCGCGCGAAGGGCGGCGCGGGAACCGATACCAGAGCTGCGTCCCTGACGCTTCAAAGCGTCCACCGGCTGGGTCTGCGAAGCTCTGATGGCGGGCAAGATACCGAAGAGAACCGAGGAAGCAAGTGCCGCGCACAGGGTGACGAGCAGAACGCGGAAGTTCATGCTTATCTCGGCCGACCGGGGGAGCATACCGCCGGCATAGTGTCGCGCCATAACGATGAAGAAGGCACCGAGTCCAAGGCCTAAAATCGCGCCGATCAAACTGAGGACGGCCGCTTCCGACAACAACTGCGTAATGAGGTGGCGGCGTCCGGCACCGAGGGCAACGCGGACGGCGAGTTCACCAGAGCGAAGGGATGATCGACCGAGCAGGATGCTGGCGACATTCGCACACGCGATCAGCAGCACTAGTCCAACGGCGACAAACAAAGTGACAACCATGGGACGAACCTTGCCCACGATCCACTCGCGAACGGACGTCATCTCGACCTTCGCGCCCTGATGGGAGGTGGGATTCGCTTTCTCGATGGCCGCATTCACAACCTGCATTTCGGCGAGGGCGGATGCGGGCGAGATCCCGCTCTTCACTCGCGCAAACACGCGGAGAAAGAGAAAGCCTCGAGTTTGCTCGTTCGATAACGGTGAGTAAGGAACCACAATCTGGGGAACCTGAGTGCCGAGTGCGGCCTGCGGTAATGCAAGCGGGGGCAGAACGCCCACGACGGTGTACGGAACACGTCCGAGCAGGATGGGTTTGCCAAGAACGTCCGGCGAGCCTCCGTAATGGGATTGCCAGAACTCATAACTCAACATGGCGACGGAGCCATTGCCCGGCACCCCTTCTTCAGGCCGGAATTCCCTGCCAATCTCTGGACGCAAGCCGAGAGTCTTAAGCAGATTCGGCGTGGCACGCATCCCTCTGACGCGCTCGGGCGTTTCGCCCTGAAGGAGGCTGAAGTTCACGGCGCGGGTGGCAGTGATCGACGAGAAGCTGTGAGCCTGGCGTGTCCAATCGTCGTAGTCAGGATAAGAGATCGGATTGTTGGGAACTTTGTCGTTGCCGAGGAGCGTCAAAGTGACGACCTGATCAGGCTCCGGGTAAAGCAGCGGCTTCAGCAGAACGGCGTCGATGATGCTGAACATCGCCGAGTTCGCACCGATACCGACGGCGAGCGTGAGAATGATGACGACGAACTGCACCGGTGCATGGCGCGCCATCCGCAGGACCTGGCGGGTGTTGAGCAGCAGAGACATGGACGGAACATAGAGAGAGAACGAGAATGCGTCCAATTCATTTTCAGAATCTTTGCATGACGCATTCTCATGAATA
>DASTGW010000624.1:0-3622 GCA_035718705.1 Terriglobales bacterium
CGGAATTGAATACAGCCAAACCTAGCCCGGAAGAAGCGCCTGCCTTGATTCGTCGAGTGAACGAAGTCGCAGTGCAGTTGTCCTTCCTCATGGAGTCGGAAGACCGTAACACGGTGTTCTGGATCGAACGGCGCGGTGGCGGACGGAACGCGAACAATCGCGGCCGTAAGAATGACCGAGCGCCCATGGGCCGGCAGCACGTCTTCCTTCAGGCCACCCCGATAGATGTTTCGGCTATTCTGCGGCAGGTCCTGTTCGAACGCATCGATACCGTCGTTCTCACCTCGGCCACGCTCGCCGTGGGCGGAGGCTTCGAATATGTTCGCCGTCGCCTCGGCATGGACAATGCGCGTGAACTGATCGTCGCTTCGCACTTCGACTACGAAGGCCAGGCGTTGCTCTACATTCCTCCCGACCTGCCCGAGCCGAATACGCCTCAGTTCGCGGCCAAGGCTGCTGATCGAATTCGGAAGCTATTGGAGATCTCGCAGGGCCGCGCATTTGTGCTCTTCACCAGCTACGCGCAGATGCGCGAGGTACACGACCGCCTGCTCGGGGAACTCGAGTATCCGATGCTGCTGCAAGGGACGGCCCCCAAGAACGCTCTGCTCGAAGAATTTCGTACCACCCCGAACTGTGTGCTATTTGCGACGTCGTCATTCTGGCAAGGCGTTGACGTGCAGGGAGAACAGCTGAGCTGCGTGATCATCGACCGCCTGCCTTTTGCGGTACCGAGCGATCCCGTCGTTAAAGCCCGTGTTGATTCCATCAATGATGAGGGCGGCAACGCCTTCTACGATTACCAGGTACCGTCGGCCGTCATCACGCTGAAGCAAGGTTTTGGGCGTCTGATTCGCTCACTTAGCGACCGTGGTGTATTAGCGCTGCTCGACAATCGCATTCTGAAGAAGCCATACGGCAAGGTGTTCCTCAACAGCCTGCCGCAATATAGGCGAACGACCACGCTGAGTGATGTCGAAGCTTTCTTCTGCTGATTACGGCCTCACCACCACCATCACCACCCCGTGCGACGGCACCTGCGCCGAATACTTGCCGGTAAACCTACCGACATCCTTGTGCTGCCACAGGTCTCGCACGCTGGCGTTCAAATGTGCCGGATAGCCCAGGTCTTCCCACGTCGCCGTGACCTCCAGCGGTGCCGTCCCACGGTTCAGCAAGATCACAGCACGGCTGCCGTCGGCTAATTGCTTTGCGAACACCTCGCGATCGCCATCCTTCCGCACGCGCCGACCTTGCCGCCCCAACGAATCCTGATCAACCGCGATGACTTCTTTGTTCGTCAGAATTTCCCGCGTCTCCGCCGACATGGAACGAACATCATTGCCAGCCATCAATGGCGCGGCCAGCATCGCCCACAGGCTGAAGTGGGAACGGTATTCCTCGTTCGTCATGCCGCCATTGCCAACCTCAAGCATATCCGGATCATTCCAGTGCCCCGGCCCGGCATAGCTCTGCAGACCATCCTCGACATCCACGATGTCCATTACACCCATATTGCAGCAGTCGCCCCCGGGCCACTTCTGCTTGCCCTCCCAGCGATCCTGGATATCGTCGGTTGTGCGCCACAGGTTGCCAACCGTCCCCGCCCAAAGCCACGGCTTCGAACGTCCCCACTCGCAGATGCTGAATACGATCGGCCGGCCTGATTTGTCGAGCGCATCGCGCATGAGCGCATACGATGACGGCGCATCCTGCGTGCTGGTGCTGCACCAGTCGAACTTCAGGTAATCCACTCCCCACGCGGCGTACTGACGAGCGTCTTGGAATTCGTAGCCTCGACTACCCGGGCGCTTTTGGCACGTGAGTGTACCCGTGTCGGAGTAAATGCCGAACTTCAATCCTTTCGAATGGATGTAATCTCCCAGCGCCTTCATGCCGGAGGGGAAACGCTTCGCATCGGGAACGATGTTGCCCTGCTCGTCGCGCGACACCTGCCAGCAATCATCGATCACAATGTATTCGTAGCCTGCGTCCTTCATACCTGAGGAGACCACGGCATCGGCCATGCTCTTGATCAGGTCTTCGCTCACGTCGCAGCCGAACTTGTTCCAACTGTTCCAGCCCATGGGCGGAGTGGCGGCAAGCATCTTGCTGGAAGCATTCGATTGATTTTGTGCCAACCCGGCCATTGAAACGATCAGGATAAGAGCGAGTCTGAAGAGAGACATTCGAGCCTCGGGCAAAGATGGATTCGACCGCCAGAACGAGCCCAACATCATAACGTCACCATCTAGGTTGATGAACCTACAACTCAGATACTGCCTGAGAAAAACCCTAAGCCTCTTAATCCTTCCGAACTACAGGGTTTCCTAATACCAGCCACTTAATCCTGCGATTACTCTCGTCGCGTGATGAGGATCAAACTCAATCAGGCTCTCCCCTTCGCCGCACTCTCGCTGTTCTTCCTGGCTGGATGCGGCGGCAACACGACTTCATCCACTTCCACATCGCCAACGTCGCAGGCTAGTAGCGCGAATACACCGGGTACCACTACGACGGGCTCAGGAACCGAGTCCGCGACCTCGGGGATTCCCCATGCCAGCCACGTGGCGCTCATCATCGAAGAGAACCAGAGCTTCACCACGGTGTTCAACAACCAGATGCCTTACCTGAGCTCGCTCGCGACCACATACGCCTACGCTGCGAAGTACACCTCCACGAATGGCGGATCGATGCTGAACTACCTGATGCTGAGCTCCGGAGACGATCAGACAAAAGATGGCTGCGAAGGCTGGGGCTGCCCCAATCAGATGACCAAGCCGCTGAAGGACGACAACATCTTCCGCGAACTCACCAAGGCCGGCCTGACCTGGAAGGTGTATGCGGAATCGCTGCCGCAAACCGGCTACCTGCTCGACGGGCCTCATCCTTATGCCAACCGCCACAATCCCGCCGTCTGGTACAGCGATATCGTGAACTCCAAGGCCATGCAGCAGAACGTCGTGCCTTTCACGGAACTCGCGAAGGACATCGCCAACAACTCGCTTCCCAATTACATCCTCATCATCCCCAACCTGAACCACGATGCTCATGACGGCAGTCCGAAGCAAGCAGACGAGTGGCTCGCCTCGAATGTGAAGCCGTTGCTTAGCAGCCCGGCCTTCGGTCCGAATGGAGACTCGGTCATGTTCATCACCTTCGACGAATGTGGCGGCGGCACCAACGACGGCTGCGGTGCACATGTCATGACCACCGTGATCGGGCCAAAGGTGAAGCGCGGCTTTGTCTCCAAAACACCGTATTCGCATCCCGACACGCTGCGCACCATCATGGATGCGCTGGGTGTACGCGCGTATCCCGGAAAGTCTGCCAAGGCCAAAGACATGACTGATTTCTTCTAAAGAGATCATCTAAAGAGATCATCGAACCAGGCAGGGGCGGGCTACTGCAGCTCGCCTTTTGCTTTTTCTGCGACTCTGCGCCGATGCTCTGAATCCGCTACAATAGAGGATTAGCAATCATCCTCGAAACCCGCCTGTGGTGCGGTTGTAGCGAGCAAGTCAGCAAGGAAACTCATGTTTGAAGTCAGCGTAGAAGACACATTCGCCTCGGGCCACGCCCTGCGCGGATACCGTGGCAAGTGCGAGAACCCCCATGGCCA
>DASTGW010000625.1:0-8709 GCA_035718705.1 Terriglobales bacterium
ATGTTTGGCGAAGGAATGTTTCTCGATCCCATCCATGTTCCGTCGCGACCTGTGGCAGCAACAATCCCCGTCGGCTTCCGTAAGTCATCAGCAGACCGTGCCTTCCGATCTCGATATCTTCCGGATCGATTTCCTGAAGAGGCGATAACACGCTGATCTCGAATTGCAGCGAGCGCGCTTCGGATTCTGTCACCGGTAGGAACCGCGGATCTTCGAACGCGGCTGCAACTGCGGTTTCGGCACTCGTCCGATACAGGGCGTGCTGCGCGAAGATGTGGCCAACGCATCCTCGTAACTCGTCATGAATGTGCAACGTGGTGAAGGCGCCGCGATGCTCGGCCAGGTGTTCGCTAGGCGGGGTGAGGTCGAGCGTTCGCTCTTCGAGGGCGGCCGTGATGGCCTCGCGAGCGAGGGTCAACAGCTGGCATCGTTCTTCTTTCGTGTACTCGGCCATTGTCGTGGGACAGCTGTATCAGGGAGTCTGGGGAGTTTCCGTGGAGGCCATCTGCTGTTTTTTCCGGCGGCTAAGGACAAAGCTGCGCCGGCGTTGGCGCTTGGAAACCTGTTTATCGATCTTCGACCAGAACGCCCAGAAGTAATCGATCGCACCAGCTAGGGACAGAAAAATCATGAACCAGATCGCGAAGTGCGCGATCATGTCCACGGGAAAAATCCACGAAGTACCCGGAATCGGCCATTCATCCCAGCGATGGTTCAGTATCGCCGCCACCACCGAGACGATCTGCACCACCATCTTTGACTTTCCTAAATCGCTCGCCTCGATGGTGAAGCCTTGGGATGCCGCAATGCTCCGCAAGCCGCTGACCAGGAACTCGCGTCCGATGATCACCACCGCCATCCATGCCGGCACGATGTGTGGATTCACCTGGACCAGCGTGATGTACGCCGCGGCAATCATTAACTTATCGGCAAGCGGATCGAGCAGCATGCCCATCGTGGTGATCTGCCCACGCTTGCGCGCCAGATAGCCGTCAATGCCATCGGTGATAGAAGCGAGAATGAAGACCGCCGATGCGATCAATTCCTGCTCACCATGAACCCCGTGGATCCGCCTGGTCGTCAACAGCCAGATCAGGATAGGGATGCTGAAGATGCGGCTCAGCGTGATGGAATTCGGAAGGTTCACGGATCAGAGAAGCCGATTATCGCCTAGCCTAAACAATGAAGGCAATGATGGAAGACCCGTCCGGAGTGCCGTCAGGGGCGCCGGACGGGCTGATTTGGGAATGAGCTATTTTTTCTTCTTGCTGCCTCCGATAGCCTGGTTGATCAGGTCGCCTAATGGATTGGCAGGTTGCTGCTGATTCTGCTGATTCCCCTGCGGTTGCGCCTGTTGCTGTTGCTGCTGTCCGGCAAGGGCGCCCAGAATGCCCCCCACGGCATCGGTTTGGCCTTTTTGGCCGTTCTTTCCCCCCAACACGGCTCCCAGGATCCCTGACGTCAGATCTCCCGGATTGCTGAAACTTGGGACGAGGTTTTGAAGTTTCATCTGGGCAATCTGTTGCACATCTGGTTCGAAATGCGGATTGTCGAAAGTTCCGGTCACCAGCACCGGCATCACCAGTTCGCCGTTCCTGTTTGCCAGGGCAGTCTGCATGAACCCGCCGATTCCGTTGCCGCCGACCTTCTGGCTCATCTCTTTTGCCAGCACCGCGGTCACGTGCATATTTAAGGAATTGTTGACGAGGTTTACGAGTCCGTTGGCGGCGAGATTGGCTCCCGGGATTACCGCACGCAGATTCGTCGTCTGAGCCACGCCATTCACTACGTTGAAGGTGCCCGTCAGTTTTGTCAGCGCCGTGAAAGGCTGCTGTCCTCCCGAGGGCACTCCGTTCAGGAACTTCCCAATCGACGCCAGCTGGTTCAGCATGTCCACTTTGGCGATTCGCCCATTGCTCAGATCCAGCGAGAGCTGGCCATTCAGGGACTGCGCGAAGTTGCTGCCTCCCGCCGCCCGGAAGGAGGTATTTGCATTCGCGGCGAGCAAGCCGTAGAGGGTTTCCTTCAGCGAGGTCACCGAGGACATCAGCTTGTTAGCGTCCACCTTTTGCAGCTTCGTATTCACCGTGACTGCGGCAGGAGTCTGTCGGGCGTCCATGGTGATCTCGCCGGTCTGTTGGCCGCCATAGACGGTGCTGGTCAGCGGCGCCAGCCGGATGATGCCGTGATCGAGTGTCACGTTCGACTTCACGTTCGTCATCACCAGCTGATCGTAGGTGAGCTGGCCAACGTTGATGGTTCCGTTGCCGGAAGCCTTCGTCAATAAGCTGGGCTGGGGCGGAGCCGCGGCTTCTGCTCGCGGGATCAGATCCAAGGATGCTCTCTTCGCGGGAGGCGCATTCGTGTCCTTGATGATGTTCTGCAAACCCTCGAGATCGAGCTTGTCCATGGTGAGCGCGAATTGAAGTTGCGGCGCGGCGAAATTGCGAATCGACACATTGCCAGTCGCGTTGGTTTGATCCAGCGACAGCGCCAGGTTCTCCAGCATCATCGAGTTCTGGCTGAACCGGATGTTCGCATTTTTTACGTTCAGAGGCTTGGTTAACGACGGAGTGTTGATGGAAGCATTCTGCAGTGTGCCATTGCCGTTAAAGAGCATCGCGGACGCGTTCTTCACCGGACCAGACGCCGTCAGGTTCAGCGAGATCGTGCCAGAACCGCTCATGCCTTCGACGGCACTAATGCCGTAGGCATTTGCCATCGAGAGCAATTCGCCTACGTTCGCGCCGTTCGTCTGCAGCGTGGCCTGGATTGCAGGCGCTTGGGTCGTGTAGTCCTTAAGCGTGAACTGCCCGTTCAGTTGCGTGCCGCCAGTGCGCGCCTGGAACTGATTGCTGGTGACCGCCGTCGGCGAGAGTGCCAACTCGATCTGCGGGACGGTGACGGGCTGGCGAATCTGCCCTCCCGAAATCTCTACTCCATCCGCCTTAAGGTTTCCGTTCAGGGCAGGATTGTTGGCGGCTCCTCGCGCCGCGATATCGGCGTTCAGCGATCCTTTGATCTGGGTTCCCGCGTTAAAGGCCACGCCTGCCGCCGCTGCCAAACGCGCCATCTCGGAGATCGAGGCTCCCTTCGTCTTCACTCGCATGTCGATCTGTGCCGGATTCGGGGTCGTATTCAGCGTGCCCGCAATCGACACCGGCGTGGGGCCGAGATGAAGCGTGCCGTCCTCGATCCGGATTACCCCGGCATTCAGGTCGTCGGTGAGCTTGTAGTCCAGGCTGAGTGGATATCCCAGCTTCGTGGTCTTGATCTGCGGATCGTCGATCTTGATCGATCCTTCAGAATTCAGAACGCTGTTCTGGGTTCTTGCTTTCAGCTGCCCGGAGAGAGTGCCGTTGTAACCGTCGAGTGCCGGTATGTTCGCTACCTGCCGGAGGTCGGAGATGGAAATCTGCTTCAGGTCCACGGTCCCGCTGAACGGGATCATGGCACTGCCGTTCACCAGGGGCCCAGCTGTTCCTTTCACCTGGATGCTTTGATCGCCCTTTCCAGCGATCTGCACCGACCCGTCAACGTCGAACGCCTTACCGGGTGCGAAATCTTTTACGGTGAGACCGATGTTCTCGTAGGTGTTCTGCGTGTTCTTCTGTTGATCAATCAGATGCACGCGTCCATTGCTGATCTCCAGATGGGCAAGTGACAGTTGCGGGGCTGTCTTCTTCTGCTCGGGGTTTGGTATTGCTCCGCTAGTTTTAGGCGTTGGTGCAGGAGTCGGAGCAGCAGAGGGTGTCTGTGCTTGAGCTACAGGCTTGGGACTCTCCCCCAACGAGGCATAGTTCCAGTCGCCGTGCGAATTTTTGATCAACTGAATGTCGGGATCGATTAGCCGTAACGACTGGATCTCCACATCCTTGCGCAGCAGTGGCAACAAGGCGACTCGAACGTCCAGCTCCTGCGCCTTGGCGAATGGCGTCGAGCCGAAGTTTGGGTCCTCCCCGATAACCACATCCTTCACTCGCAGCGATGGAGGAAGCAGCGAGAGATGAATGTTGCCAAGTGTTACCGGGCGTCCGAGTCGTTGCTGCAATTCCGCTTGGATGCGATCGTGGTAGCTATTTACATTCAGGAACTGCGGCAGAAGTGCCAAGGCGAGCACAATCAGCACGCACACGATAAGGGCCGCGATTGCAAATCTACGCATAAAGACCTGCTTTTCCAGCAATATAGACGATGTGGCAGCTACTTATATTCGAACGCCAAAGAAGGTAGGCGGTTGCACGAAATTGGGGTGGCGCGGCCCGGGCAACTGAGAGGAGGCGGGCAGCCAGTCGCCTCGGGCCGCCCTCTATACCGCGGATGCCCTGGTGACGCCACGCACGAAGTGCACTACCAGTGAAACCAGCGCTAACACCAACAAAACATGAAGCGCGGCGCCCGCAACATGGAACACCGCCCAACCAAAAATCCACGCCATCAGCAAAACCACAAAGAGAATCAGGAAGAACATACGTGTCCTCCGATTTTTAATGGGAAACGATGGATCCTTCCTAATTAGAACCCATGGCTGACTACGTAGGTTGCACTCCCACGGAAGTTCGTTTGACGTGCGAAGAAGAGCGCTGCTAGAGTAGAAATTTCCCCCAATCCGCTGACATCAGGATATTTACCTTGCGCAGTTCGGAACGTCATCAACTCAAAGAAAACCAGTTTGCTACCGCGACCCAGGAGATCCTCACCTCCGCTTCCGAGCACCGGACCGGGCTCTTATATGGAGGCACGGCACTCGTTGTCGTACTTCTGTTGGTCTTCGGCGGTACCTTTTACCTGCAGAATCGCGAACAGAAGGCGAGCGTATTATTCGGGCAGGGGATGCAGGTGTACAACGCACCCGTCGTTGCCGAAGGCACCCCGACGCCCCCAGGCGTAACTACCTTTACTTCGGCCGAGGACCGCGCCAAGGCCGCAAGCAACAAGTTCGTGGAAGTAGTGAACAAGTACGGGCGCACCGATTCCGGACTGATGGCGAAGTACTTCCTGGGCATTTGCGCCGAGGACATGAAGGATAACTCCAAGGCGGAACAGTATCTGAAGGACGTTTCCGACTCGCGGAACAAGGAAGTGGCGTCTCTCGCCAAATCAGCCTTGGCCTCCCTTTATCACGCAACCGGCCGGGACCAGCAGGCCATGGATATCTACAAGGCGTTGATCGAGAAGCCCACAAACACGGTTCCCAAGGCCTCCGCCCAAATGGCTCTCGCCGAGATCTATGCGGAAAAGGACAAAACCCAGGCAAAGATTCTGTACGAGCAGATCGGCAAAGAGAACCCCGACAGCCCCATCACCAATATCGTCAATACGCGTATGGCGGAATTGAAATAAAGTCTCAAGTTTGAGCAAGCCGCACTCCGGTGCGGCTTTTGCTTTTGCTGCATCTCACCATACTGACGACTTTCGCGGGAAAGCGTTATCCTTCTGAATGCAATGACACTCTTTGAAGCTCCGGTTTACGACGCACGCAAGGCTCGCCGCCGAAACATAACCATTGCGATCGTTGTCATCGTGTTGCTTATCCTCGCCGGCTTGGGCTGGTGGTTCCGTAACTGGCCGGAGGAACATGTGGCGGATAAATTCTTTGCCGCCCTCGAGCAAAAAGATTTCAAGAGTGCGTACGCCATCTGGCTCAACGACAAAGGCTGGGAGCAGAAGCCGCCTTCGCCGAATTATCCATTTGCCGATTTCTATCGGGATTGGGGGCCGAGCGGCGATTGGGGACCGATTAACTCCTACCACATCGACGGCTCTTCTCGGCCTTCAGGAAGCAACGGAGTAGTAGTGGTGGTCACGATTAACCATCGCAAAGAACAAGGTACGGTTTTCGTGGATAAGCGGGACCACACGATGAGCTTTTCGCCCTTTGAAGTGGTGAAGTGACCAACTTCGGCAAACTGCTGATTATTTTCGGTGCCGTGCTCGCCGTGATTGGCGCTGTAACGATTCTCGCCGGTCGAGCTAATCTTCCAATTGGTCGTCTCCCGGGGGACATCGTTTATCGTGGTAAGAACACGACCTTCTACTTCCCGCTTGTAACCTGCATCCTGCTCAGCCTGGTCTTTTCCATCATCATGTGGCTATTGGGAAGGTTCTCACGCTGACTTAGCTGCGACGAAAATAATCCACTACTTCGGACAGCAAGAGAAACCGGATAGCAACGATCGATGCAATGATCTTCGCGCCATGAATGGCGATCGCCACCGGATGGAAGTAAATCACCGCTGCCGAAACCGGCATCACCGCAGTAGCGAGTAAGAGCGCGGCGGCGACAACCGCCAGGCGCCGTGTCCAATTCCATCCGCGAAGCAGTCCCCATCCCAGCACTGCAAGCACCACTGCCACGGCGAGAAATAGAACCGGACCCATCATCGAGTACTCGCCCAAAACGTAAGCACCGCTCGCCAGCGACACGACTCCGGCGACGATCAGGATTCCATTCAGCGGCAGGTAAGCAGCCAGCGCAAAACAGACAATTGCAATGGCCGTTACCCCGCCGGGTCGCGTGCGATCGGCGTTTGATTCGGAGAACAGCTGCGTCGTCACAGAGTGACGATAGCAGAACGCCTTCGGGAACTCCGCTATTGTGGCTTTCGTATTACTGAAAAATTTCGAACCAGAATTATCCGCAACAATTTGCTTCACCAATCGTCTAGCGGACATCGAACAAAGTCCATGCGCAGCGACCACTTCAATGGCCGGACCTTCTTCACCCCGGGTGCGCCTCCCCCGAAGACGTTCTTGCAGGCGCTCGGCTGGATGCTTAAGCGCCGCCCTGCGCCTTGGGTTCGCGAACCTGCGGCGGTTTCGCTCGTGCCTCCTCTGCAAGTGGGCGACGGCCTGCGCGTCACATTCGTCAACCACTCCACCGTGCTCATACAAACCGCTGGGCTGAACATCCTCACCGACCCCATCTGGTCGGAGCGTGCAAGTCCGTTCTCTTTCGCCGGCCCGAAGCGTTTCGCTGATCCCGGGTTCCCTCTCGACAAGCTTCCGCCTGTTCACGTGATCCTTATAAGCCATAACCACTACGATCACATGGACCTGCCCACGCTTCGGGCAATTCGGCAGGATCACGCACCTCAAATCCTGACGCCAATAGGGAACGCACAATACCTGAAGTCTGCCGGCATGCGTAACGTCCAAGAAATGGACTGGTGGGATTCACGCAGCATTTCGGAAGCGATAACCGTCCACTGCACGCCGGCGCAACATTTCTCCGGCCGCAGCCTCTTCGATCGCGACAAAGCACTCTGGTCCAGCTTCGTAATCGATACGCCTGCTGGCCGCATCTACTTTGCCGCCGACACTGGATTCGGGCCGCACCTGCTTGCCACCAAAGAACGATTCGGGAACTTTCGACTTGCTCTCCTACCGATCGGGGCTTACGAGCCTCGCTGGTTTATGGGTCCTGTCCATATGACTCCCGAACAGGCTATCGAGGCCCATACGATTCTCGCTCCCGAGCAAAGCATCGGCATTCATTTTGGAACATTTCAATTGGCGGATGAACCCCAGAACGAGCCGCGCGAAAAAATCCATAAGTTGGCCATAGAACGTGGCCTTAGCTTCTCCCTTCTCCGCAACGGAGAGTACTTCTCTGGATAGCCCCCGCGCCATCATTGCAACACTTCGTTTAAACTTGGCTCAATGTCCCTCGGCGAGCAGCTGGATTTTCTCTTTACTCCGACCCGACGAATTTTCAGCGTTCGCGATCTCGTGTCTGCCATTCGTACCCAGGTCGAGCGCGAATACGTGGACATTTGGGTCGAAGGCGAAATCTCCAACTACCGGCCCGCCGAGTCCGGACACCTTTATTTCACGCTGAAGGACGATGCTTCTCAACTACGCGTCGTAATGTGGCGCACTCAAGCTCGCCTTCTGCGATTCAAACCGGAGAACGGATTACAGGTCATCGCCCGCGGACGCGTTACGGTTTACGACCAGCGTGGTGAGTTGCAGCTCTCCGCCGACTATCTCGAACCGAAAGGTGCGGGCGCACTCCAGATCGCCTTCGAACAACTGAAGTCGAAACTGGCAGCCGAAGGACTATTCGATCGCGATCGCAAGAAGCCAATACCGCGTTTGCCTAAGCGGATTGGCATCGTGACCTCGCCCCGCGGCGCTGCCTTACAGGACATGTTGAACGTCTTGCGACGTCGGCACGAAAGCGTAGGCGTGCTGATCTTCCCCGCCCAGGTACAGGGTGAAACCGCAGCCAACGAAGTCTCAGTCGGCATTCGCTACTTCAACAAAGCAAAGAATGCGGACGTTATTATTCTTGCGCGCGGAGGTGGCTCGCTCGAAGACCTGATGGCCTTCAACGACGAGGTCTTGGCCCGCACGATCGCAGCGTCCGAAATCCCGGTTATTTCAGCAGTCGGCCATGAGACAGATTTCACCATCGCCGACTTCGTTGCCGACCTGCGCGCGCCAACGCCGTCAGCAGCGGCCGAACTGGTCATTGAATCGAAGCGCCTGCTGGAAGAACAAGTCGAGACCTTGCATCGGCGCCTTTCACGGGCGGCGCGATACCAGCTCCAACAACTCAAATTGCAACTCACGGAGCTCGCTCAGCATGGCGCCTTCGCCCGCATGCGCGAAGCAATACGCCGACGCGAGCAGCGCGTAGACGACCTCACCTATCGCCTCGCCCAGGCAGAGCGCAAGATGGTCCAGGCGCGACTGCGTCGGCTC
>DASTGW010000626.1:0-3428 GCA_035718705.1 Terriglobales bacterium
TGGGGTACTTTGCCGTTCGGAAGCAGCATACTCGCGATCCTCGTCTTCCTGATCCCGGAAAAAAGAAAAAGGAAGGAAATCGTTACCGAGTACCCAGTAGCCGAAGATGAAATTGGAACTCAGAGGGTAGCGTCATGAAGAGCGGTGGGTTGCTTGCAATTTCGCTGACCATTGCGACTGTGGTCCTGATCGTAATTGGCTGTGTATGGCCCGTAGAGGCCGCGCGTCCGTTTATCATCCAAAAGCCACTGGTCACCTCCTCTTCTACTCCTGAAGAGGCAGTCCAGGTTTTAGGTCAGGAGATTCAGGCGCACGACTGGGCCAAGGCTTACGAGAGTTTCGCCAACAAAGCTCAGTTCACCGAGCCTGAGTTTGAACTTGATCTCACCGGATACACGACCAACCTCCGCACCTATTCGACGCTGGATCATTTCAGTGTGTGGCCGCTCCATGCATCGGCAGACGAGGCCGATGTTCGCCTGGAACTAGACTGGGCTACGGTAGTCGGCACGGCAGTCATCAATCGCGATTTGAAGGTTGCAAAAACAGGAAATCATTGGAACGTTGTCTGGCCCTTCACCAAACAACCCGTAGTGCCGCCCCAGGTGATTCCGGTGAACTATCTTCGCTGGGACGTGATCTACCGTGGTGCAGGAGACGACTGGGGCGCGCAGGATGTGAATGCACCCGCAGTCCGCATTGTTGACATGCACCCCGTGCAGCGAGCTGACGGCGTTGTTGTGATGGGTGAATTGATGAACGAAGATGTGGTGCCTGCATACGTGTCAATGAGCGCGACTTTGCAGGCAAAGGACAAATCGCCGATTGCGACCGAAGAGGCCTTCGATAAGATCTCGCATGTTCTCTTACCCAAGCAAGTCACTCCATTTCTCATTGAATTCCCCGAAGCAAAGTTATCCCAAGTCGACAGCATCAACATGAAGCCATTTTCCACCTTGGTGCCGGCTTCAGCTGATCCCGTGATTGAGATTGATAACGAAAAGTTCAATCCGGCGCCGAATGCTTCTTTAACCGGGCAGTTGATCAATCAGAGTGGCGAAGTGGTCAATGTTGCGCACGTCCTTGGGACTCTCTACGACCAGACCGGGCAATTAGTGTGGGTGGTTGATCAATACGTCGACACCGCCCTGCTGCCACAAACGCCGGTGGCATACAACATACAGGTTCCGGACGATATTGCTAGAAAAGTCAGCAGCCAGCGAACGGTCGTTTCAACGTTCAGCTTCGGAGGAAGGCTGTGAAGTCTGGGCTTATATTCCTCGTAACGTGCGGGTTGCTGGCCGGAGTTCAAACGGCTACCTCGCAGGACCAAACCCTGCGATTGCCCGGGAGCATCGAAGCAGGTAGCGCCTTCTCAATTGAAGTCCCCGGGGGCGGAGAGGCAACTTTGTACATAATTGGTCCGAGCCAGGCGCTGAAGCGCGATATTAAGGCGGGGGGCACTGTGCAATTTCCGGCGAGATCGCTGTATAACGCGGGCCACTACGTCGTCCTCCTGGCGCAAGGATCTGGAACAACGACTGGCTCATTGGACGTGACGCCGGCGAGTGTGCCCGACAAGCTGAGCTTTCTTGCCAATCCATCGCGCCTTCCAGTCGGGGTACGACATGGCATTTCCGGTGCAGTTTATGTCTTCGATGCCTACGGCAACTTAATTACTGCTCCCGCTCCTGTGTCGTTCGAGCTGACCACTCCGAATGGCTCCGTACAAAAGGACCATGCGACGACGAGCTTTGGAAAAGCCTGGACTGAATTAGATTCGACAAGCCAGCAGGGTACCGGCAAATTCACCGCGCGTGTTGGCGAGGTGACGAGCGAGAGAGTCATTCGGCAAGTTCCAGGTGATCCCTGCGCTCTTAAGATGAAGGCGCAGCAATCCGGCCAGCAACTTGAGTTGCAGACAGATCCCGTGCGTGACTGCAGTGGCAACGCCGTGCCAGACGGGACGATTGTCACGTTTACTGAAACCTATGCAGGCGGCCATTCCACGGTAGATGTTCCTCTCAAGCGTGGCATCGCTGACATAAAAATGCCCATCCACGATGGAGCGAAGTTTACTGTCGCGAGCGGCGTCGTTTTGGGAAACGAGATCGGATGGGGGAAGTGAAGATGTTGCGCAGCTCAGCAATCATCGGGATCTCGCTCGGGTTTGCCGTTTGTGGAATTGCCGCACAGCCCACTGTGCAGGTTGACACGTCTCATGTGCAAGGCCCGCGGCCGCTGGAAGAGCAAACGAAAACTGCTGCTGTCCGCGGCTATCTCAAAGCCTGGCAAAGCATGAGTGAAGCGCTCGCACAGAACAGCGTGGCCGCACTCGACGCTGATTTCCTGGGGACCGCGAGAGATAAGCTGGCAGATACGATCGCTGAACAGGCGAAGCTCGGAATTCAAACACGCTATCAGGATCGCACGCATCATATTCAATTCGTTTTCTACTCACCTGAGGGACTATCGATCGAACTGGTGGATCAGGTGGAGTACGATGTGCAAGTCACCGATCACGGCAAGTCAATTTCGACCGTGCCAGTCAGCACGCGTTACGTCGTCGTACTGACACCGGCTGAAGTTCAATGGAAAGTGCGTGTCATTCAGGTAGACTCCGAACCAACCGTTCACCGTGGAATTTAAGCAAGTGCCGGTAACGAATAATTCGGGGAGAAGTAACTAAATCAAACCACGGTGTCTGATCGAGCGACGTCGAAGGAGTTGGCAATGGTTTCAGTTGTCGTCCCCATATATAACGAGGAAGATCTCATTGTGCAATTCCACGCCGCAGTGGCCAACGCCTTGCAGAGCGTCACTGACGATTGGGAAGTCGTCTACGTGAACGATGGCTCGACTGATTCCTCGCTCGAACTGTTGAAGGGACTTCAGTCTCTCGATTCGCATGTAGTCGTGGCGGAACTCTCACGTAATTGGGGCCATCCAGGAGCCGTTGCCGCGGGTCTTCGCACCGCGAGCGGCCGGGCAGTGATCCTTATGGACGGAGATTTTCAGGATCCTCCGGAGGTTCTGCCCCAACTGGTCGACGCATGGCGAGCCGGCGCCGAAGTCGTTGTCGGTGTACGACGGACTCGCAAGGAAAGCCGCAAGATTCTGGCCAAGCTTTTCCCGCTCTTCTACCGCGTGCTGGCGGTCGTCTCCGATTATCCGCTACGACTCAATGCCGGACTTTTTTGTCTGATGGATCGGAAGGCTGTTGATTCTCTCCTCGCTTTACGGGAAAAAAATCCTTATCTTCCCGGAATGCGGGCATGGATCGGATATCGCACCGGTATTGTGTACTACGACCGGCAGGACCGGTTTGCGGGCGAAGGCAAATTGTCGTTCATGAGCCGCATCAAGTTCGCGACCGATGCAATCATGAGCTTCAGCTATAAGCCGATTCGGCTTAGTCTGGGGTTATT
>DASTGW010000627.1:0-7195 GCA_035718705.1 Terriglobales bacterium
ATCAAAACGATAAAAGGAATCAGTTTTTTCACGGCAGGATAAGATGCAGACATGCTCCGCTTGGACGCCTACACACTGACGATTGCTCTCAGGTGACCCAGGCTCAGTCACTGGGCCAAGGCATCATCCCAGCTACATGTCAGCGAGTTGCGGATCAATCAACCCCCAGCATCAAAAGCCGGCGTGGACTATTTCCCGGCATCGGCCGTCCCCGGAGCAGTTTGTGCGCTCAACTCTTCTTTTATGATCGAACGAAATTGATCGTACGTTAGTACGCCGGCGAAAAGTCGACCGTTGATGAAGAAGGTTGGGGTTCCATCAACCTCAAAGTTTTGCGCCTCGTCGAGTTGAGCCTGTACCAGATTTGCTTCCTCCCCTGACTCCAGACACTTGTCGAACTTCTCAGAATCAAGTTTGAGCGTCTTGGCGTATTCCTTCAGTTGCAGCGACTCGAACTGTTTGCTCGCTAACAATAGATCGTGATATTCCCAGAACTTCCCTTGAGCGTCGGCGCAATGTGCAGCCTCAGCAGCTTTCTTCGCGTGACTATGCATGGGGAGGGGCGCATCTTTGTACGCGACAGCTATCTTTTCGCCATATTCCGCTTCCAGCTTTTTCAGGGTCGGCTCGATCTGCCGGCAATACGGACATTCATAATCCGCAAACTCCACGATCTTTACCGGCGCCTTTGCCTGTCCGCGAATCGGAGTGTCTTTCAGGTTTATCGGCACCCGTGGCGGCTCGATCTTGTAACTGATGTTTGTTTCCCCACGCAACGTCTTCAAGTAAGCCAGTTTCGCTTTCGCAAGCCGGCCCTGTCGAATCTGTTCCAGAATCTGTCCTCTCAGGGACTCATACGGCTGATTGGTCTGAGCTCCCTCGTAAAAGACGTGCAGCGCCTCCTCCGACGGATCCTTTACCGTGCTCCTCACGTGCTGCTCCAGTAACTGCTCCACCGTCACGTGCTCCCGCTCGGCCTGCCGCTCCAGCAGATATTCATCGACAAACTCGCTCAGGGCTTTTCGTTCCGCCTGGTAATAGGCAGTGCGGGCCTGAAAGAGCGCGGTCGAGTGTTTCGCTTCGAGTTCATCCTGGGTCAACTTGGCTCCATCAATTTCCACCACCACGCTTCGGCCGTTTGACGGCAGTCCAGCGGGCGTTTGAGCAATCAATAACGCGGTGCACGTAGAGACTATCGCCGCGAAACTCAATATTTTGCGGAACATCATCGTCATCACCCTGTTTAATGAGCCGTTTGTCGCTGGAATAAAAGGGGCACCCGGAACTTCCGGATGCCCGCATTGTTGGCGTGTAAACCTTTTTCTACTAATTGCTCCCTAATCTGCAGCTTCTGCAGATTCCGAAGCCGCTGCCATTGTCTTGAATCGATTTGCACAGCGTAACCATCCGGCTGTATTCGCCATCCGAGACGGGAACAATAAAGAAAGGTGCTTCCGTCACGAATTTAGCCGGTACTCCTGGGAAACCGGCGGGATCGTGGCTCGCCAACCTCGTCGCCCGCAAGCCGCTGGAAAATCCCGGCGAGCCGTAGACGCGCTGGTCAGTCGCGGCCGTGTTGTTGCTCCCGCTACCTTTTGAAGCGACCAGTTTCACCGTGATCGACGTAGGAGTCGCCGGTGTTAGCGTGTTAGAGATCAAGTCTTGCTTAACCGATAGAAGCTCAACCGCGTCGGGCGTAATCCGGCAGGAACAGCAGGAAATCAACTGTTCGTCAGGAGAGAAGGCGTATACGTGTACCGTTATCGTTCCGGCCTCATGCGTTGCCCCATTCGCTCCTGAATTCATGATGTGAATGTAGCCATCCCCAGTGGCTAAATCTCCGAACTCTTCCTGCTGAACCGCGTCAGCAGGGGCCATCCTGAGTGGTTGTCCGAAACACATTGTGCAAGACAGCGCGATCAGTGTTCCGAACGCAAGTATCCAAAGGCGTAGTTTCATAGTTTTCACCCCAAAGTGATGGGGAACTATCCTCTCCTGCTTCCGGGGTGTCAACGCCATCTGCCTCTGCTCTTTTCGACTACACAGCGAACTCTTATACAGGTTGTTTACCGTAGAAGTTGACGTCAGCTTTACTGCTTCGACGCACACCACACTTCAATATAGGAAATTATCGAGAACTGCTTGGCGTGACCGACGACCCGCTGCTTCCCCGACTTCGCTATAATTTCCCGCCATCGCCATGTCCCTTCGCCTGGCCGCTCTCGCTGTTCTTGTGCTCGGGCTTCCCGTCCTCATCTCCGCCCGCGACAAACTGCCGCCGTCCGCAGGACACGTTGGCGCTTCCGTAACGCATACGTTACTCACGCGCTCTGGCTCCAAACCCACTGAAGCCACAGCCGGCATGCAGATTGTTTGGAAAGATAACCTTCAGACCGACAAGAGCGGACGCGTGCGCGTTCTCCTCGATGACGGGTCAATTCTCTCTCTCGGCGCCAACTCCAGCTTGAACGTCGTCAAGCACCAGGCTTCTCTGCAGCAGACCCGGCTCGAGCTAGCTTATGGACGCATTCGTATGCAGGTCGCAAGAATCACCAAGCTGGGTGAGAACTTCGAGGTGCGAACACCTAACGCTGTCGCCGGCGTGATTGGCACCGACTTCGGCGTCGACGCCACCAATCCCAATGAAACTGACTTCGTATGCATCTCCGGCACCGTGCGCGTCTACACCCCGGACATGAAACATTTCGTGGACTGTGGTCCCGTTGCCAGACTCGCCGTCAAACGCGGTCAGCCTCTGCCTTCAGCACCGCAGCAAGCCACTCGCCACGCCATCGAGCGCTGGCGCCACATCACCGAACCCGGCGACAACCTCTACCCCGATCCAGTCCCGAACAATTAGCGCCTAGTCACGGTCGTTGTTCCATTTCCCACCGTACCGTGCCCGTGCTTTTCAATTACCAAATTTCGAAATTACGCAATTACCAAATGCTTTCCTTACTGCAACGGCGCATCCTCCACTGTCGGCTCACGATCTTCCGTCGTGAATCGAATCAAGCCGCTCTGGTCGGTGAAGAAACTCCGTCCGCTTCCTTCCAGCGGGCGCCCCGTTATCGTGTATTGCTTGTGATCACTCGACACTTGATAGCTGAATCGGTAACCGCTCTTCACCCCAGACGCCAGCACAGAATCAATCAGTCCCGCATGGTCAGGACTGCCTCCATCTCCGCCTAATGCGGCGATGCTGTCCGGAAACCCTTTATCCGGATACTCCGAAGCGTACGTAATATTCGCGGTATTCAATGTCCGCATCGCCCCCACCGCCGAAGCCTCTGCAGGTGCGCCGTGCTGCGAATCAGAAAACATGGCCAGAAATTTCGGGTCATCGAGCTTTATATCTTCGCCGTCTCCCTCAACCGAGTACACGCGCCACTCGCCGTCCACGTAACGCATCCACACCGTCGCAATATTCCGGCGTGCACCCTCGTCCTCATACTTGCCCTTCGCGCGAAAGCGCAGCATCGTTTCGTTGCCGTCGGTCATTCGCTTTTCGAGGTAGAGTTCCAGTGTCTCTGGCCCAACGTTCTCTTCCCCTGCATTCTTTCTCTCGATGCGCAGCACCGGCCCAGACTCCGGACGTGTGATCTTTCCGCCCTCCCGTTCGATCAATTTCGCGAAAAGAAATGTCTGCGCAAACCTCTGCTGTGTCGCCGGCGAAGCCGCTTCGAGAGCCTTATTCAACTCCGGGGGCAGATGCGGAGCGAGCGCCTTCAGGTCTTTCGCGAAAATGGCGTCCATGAGCGCATCAAGTTCGGCGTAGCCTTGGGCGAAAGTCTGGATGGAAATGAGAAGAACTACAGCAAGGACAAGTCGGCGCATTCGCAACCTCTCAGCTACAGACACCGCGAAGCCGTGTCTAAGTTCCAGAAATCAGCGAAGCACCCCGGGGAAGGAACCCACAGGATACGACGAACGCCGGGAATAACGCTACGACGGGTCTTCGCGATCCCACCGGCCCAACTTTATTTTGGGAAATTTGGCAGGCTACCCGTACCGAATTGCTATCCTGAATACATAAGGTGGTGAATACGCTCAAATCGCGCCTCACCGGCCTTCGTTCTTTGAAAACCTAAATCACGACCGGGGCCCGAGCCTTGTCACGACGAGCGAAGCGGCGCATCCGTGGTTGTTCGTGGACGCAGGGCTTGTCATGACGAGCGAAGCGAGGCATCTGCTTTTAGCGTTTGCCACCGGCGCCCTGCATCACTGGCCGCTAAGTTCTTTCTTTTGTTGGTCTATGAAATAAGTCCTTTAGATTCATGGTCACCGGGGGAGGGGGTATCGTCTGTCCCGTAAAATCCTTAGAATCAAGACCTTTCTTCGTAACCTTTGCTTCTTCGTGAACATTTGCGCGGAACCAGGTCTTTGCTGCGATGGCTACAATATTGCCGGTATACCGAAGCTAAGTTGCTGATTCTAATAGTATGCCCGGTATAGGGGGTATACCGAAATGTGGCAGCCCAAGAGAGGGTTGAGAACTGAGAACTGATCACCCACGGAGAACGAGGGTGGACTGGGTACTGGGTACTGGATGCTCGGTACTACTCACCCGCTCCCCTGTTCCACACCACCTTCCCACCCACCATCGTCAGGTCCACCTGCACGTCGCCGATCTTCTTCGGATCGAGTTGGAAGATGTCGTCGGAGAGCAGCACCATGTCAGCCAGTTTGCCCGGCGTGATGCTCCCCTTTTCCTTCTCCTGGAACTCGGCGTAAGCCGACCCCATCGTGTAAGCCTCTACCGCTTCCGGCAATTTGATTTTTTGTTCGGGCACCCATCCGTTCGGATTCTTGCCATCAAGCGTCGCGCGCGTCACGGCGGCATATAGACCCTTCATCGGATCAAGCGGCGCAACCGACCAATCCGTTCCGAACGCCAGGCGAACTCCCTTGTCGAGCAGCGTGCGAAACGCGTAAGTCGTCTTGATGCGCTCCGGACCGATCCGTCGCTCGGCCCAGCGGCCGTCGTCGATCGCGTGATAAGGCTGCATGCTCGCGATCACATTGAGCGACGCGAATCGATCAAAGTCTTTCGGTGCGATGTGCTGCGCATGCTCAATACGCCAGCGGCGATCGCCAGCGCCATGCGCTTTCTCAACATCGGTGAAAAGATCGAGCACCGTCGAAATCGCCTGGTCGCCAATCGCATGAATACAAAGTTGCAGTCCCGCGGAATCCGCTCCCATCATGCGGTCGCGCATCTTCGACAACGGCTGCATCTCCTCTGACAGCAATCCGCGCGTGTTCGGCGCATCGTTATAAGGCTGGAAGAAATAAGCGGTCGTCGAACCGAGTGACCCGTCGGCAAAAGCCTTCATTGCCCCAATTCGCAGATACGGCGAGCCCCACGCATGACGAACTCCAACCTGCGCTTCCGTCTTCCACGTTGCCAGCATTGGCGCTACGTAAATGCGCGCCGTAAGTTCGCCGCGTTCAAGTAACTCGGAATAAACGCGAATGTCGTCGTAGTCCGCCGACATCGCCTGCACGCTTGTCACGCCGAGCCTCGCCGCGTGTCCAAGCGCGCGCTTCGCCGCCCGCAACCTGCGCTCGTGCGAAAGCGGAGGCATCTTGCTGAAGACCAGTTCTTGCGCAGCGTCTTTCAGCACGCCGGTTGGCTGTCCTTGCTTGTCTCTGACGATCTCGCCGCCCGCAGGTGATTTCGTCTGCGCCGTGATCCCCGCAAGCTTCAGTGCAACCGAATTGGCAAGCGACTCGTGCCCGTCATAGCGAACCACGAACACCGGCGTATTTGGCGTTACGGCATCGATCATCTGCCGTGTCGGCAACTGCGGCGGCGTCCATTTCTCTTCGTCCCAATCGCCGCCAGTAATCCACTCGCCTTTCGGCGTGATCTTCGCTCTTTCCCCGATCTTCTGCGCGAACTCCTGCGGACTCGTCGTATTTCGCAGATCCACGCTATCCAGTTGCAGTCCTCCATCAATGAAATGCACGTGCGAATCGTTGAATCCCGGCAGAAGCAACTTGCCGCCTGCGTCAATCACCTTCGTCTCCGACCCGCGCCACGCATCGATCTCCGCGGTGCTGCCAACCGCAACAATCCGGTCCGCGATCACTGCAACCGCTTCCGCGCGCGGCTGGTTCTTATCAACCGTATAGACTCTGGCATTGGTGACGATGAGATCGGCCGTAGGACGCGGCTGCGCTAAGGCAAATGAGGAAACAAGGAGGAAGACCGCCAGAACTTTGAACATGGCGCAGGAAGTGTAACAAAAGCGTTGCACCGATGCTCATGCTTCGCTCGAAGGGTTTGCTATCGCTTCAAAGCGTTATTTCTGGCCCCACTTGAGCTTGGTCCGCAGCACCTCAAAGAAGCTCTTGCGAAGGCGCAGCAGTTTCGTCTCGTAAGGCGACTTGCGAACGACCAGGCGATCGCCCTCTGCGACGGTCAGGCCAATCTGCCCGTCGATCGACAGAAATGCCTCGTCCGTCGCGCTCTTCACCACGATCTCAATTTCAACCGAGTCGCGCACCACCAGCGGACGATGCGTGAGCGAATGTGGACAAATCGGACAAATCTCGAGCGCGCCAACCTGCGGCGACAAAACTGGCCCACCAGCAGCCAGGGAGTAAGCCGTCGATCCTGTCGGGGTCGAGATGATGATGCCATCGCCGCGATACGCCGAGACGAAATGTGTGTCGATGTATAAGTCGAAAGCTGCGAGTCGTGCAATGGTCGTCTTGCTTACCACACAGTCATTCAATGCATGATAATCGGCGACCCGCCACTCTTCATGAAAGAGCTGCACCTGGATCATCGACCGCGATTCCACTTCGCAATCGTTCGCCACCACAGCGCGCAGCGTCGGATAAAGCTCTGGCAGTGGAACTTCGGTCAGGAAGCCCAGCGATCCAAGATTTACCCCGAGGATCGGAATCTGCGCGGGAGCAACGGCGCGAGCCGCGGAGAGCAGCGTTCCGTCTCCGCCCAGGACGACTACAAATTCCGGCTTTGGCTCAGCAATCTTCTCGCGATCCACCACCTCGTACTTTGTCTGAACGTACGCCGCAGTTTCGTTGTCGATGATGGTGCTGTACTCATGGTTCGTGAGCCATTCGATGAGCTCAGGCACAATCTGCGCGAGCTCCGGTTTATCCGGTTTGGAGACGATAGCGGCCGATTTCATTTTCGTTCGTGAGCGCATTGTATCGGATT
>DASTGW010000628.1:0-3193 GCA_035718705.1 Terriglobales bacterium
CAGTAATATCCCAATTTCACAGTCAGTCGCCCGCAGGTAGTGCAACAGTTGTGCTTCGTGAGCACGGTCGAGGTTCCTGGCCGCCTTCAATTCGAGGATCACAAGCTCATTAACTAGCAAATCAGCGTAATAAGTACCAACGTCCACGCCTCTGAATCGGACTGGAATGGGGTGTTGCTGAACAACTCTCAAGCCAGCAGCCGAAAGTGCAATGCACATTGCCTTCTCATATACGGCTTCGAGGAACCCATGCCCCAGTTCGTTGTAGACCTCGTAAAAGATTCCAATGATCTTGCCCGTCAGTTCTTCATGTTTGAGCATGAAAAACTACTACCAGACAATTCTTGGCTATGTGTGTGATCGAAGGCATTTTCGCTGGAATATCTACCTTCAAATGCTTCCTGCTCTGGGACGCACTCTATGACTTGCCAATCTCAGAATTTACTACCCAAAAAAATCCGTGAAAATCCGTGGTGATCCGAGGCGATTTATCTTTCGGCCGGCACCGCGTCATTCACTTCCTTGAACCGCCGATGACTTTCCATGATCGCCGCCCGCGCGGCGGCCGCATCTCTCCACCCCAGCATCTGCGTGCGCTTGCCTTCGAGATCTTTGTACACGGAGAAGAAGTGCGAGATCTCTTTCATCACGTGCGGATAAATCTGTGTGTAGTTATGCACTTCCTTATAGCGCGGATTGTTTTTCGGTACCGCCAGTATCTTCTCGTCTTTGTCGCCCTGGTCGGTCATTTCCAGCATGCCAATAGGACGCACTTCGATCAGGCATCCGGTGAAACTTGGATCATCGACCAGCACCAGCACGTCCAAAGGATCGCCGTCTTGAGCCAGCGTGGAGGGAAAGAATCCGTAGTCGCCGGGATAATGCACGGCGGAATAAAGGCTGCGGTCGAGTTTGAATACGCGCAGCTTCTTGTCGTACTCGTACTTGTTCTTCTCGCCGAACGGAATCTCAATCACCACGTTCGCCATTTCCGGAACGTTGTCTCCAATCGGCAAATGCAAATAATCAACTGTCATTCTTTTCCTTCAAATCTAGCCACGGATCTCACGGATATTTGGGAAACAAAACCAATAATTGATCCGTGAAATCCGTGAAATCCGTGGCAATTTATTCCCCGGTACCACCCACGGTGATCCGGTCCACCTTGATCGTCGGGATGCCCACGCCGACCGGCACCGACTGCCCATCCTTGCCGCAGGTGCCCACGCCTTCGTCGAGTTGCAGGTCGTTGCCTACCATCGACACTCTCGTCAGCACATCCGGTCCATTCCCGATCAGCGTCGCATTCTTCAGCGGCGACGTGATCTTCCCATCCTCGATCATGTACGCCTCAGAGGCAGAGAACACGAACTTGCCGCTCGTAATGTCGACCTGTCCGCCGCCAAAGTTCACCGCGTAAAGACCGCGCTTCACCGACTTGATGATGTCCTCCGGAGCGTCTGTTCCGGCCAGCATGTACGTGTTCGTCATGCGCGGCATCGGGATATGCTCATAACTCTCGCGACGGCCATTGCCGGTGTTCGGAATGCCCATCAGCTTCGACGACAGCTTGTCGCTCAAATACGCCTTCAGAATGCCGTTTTCGATCAGCACCGTCTCGCTCGTCGGATTGCCTTCGTCATCCACGTTCAATGATCCGCGCCGTGACGGCACTGTGCCGTTGTCGATGACCGTGCACTTATCGCTGGCTACGCGGCGTCCCACCATGCCGGTGAAGGCCGACGTGCCTTTGCGGTTGAAGTCCGCTTCCAGTCCGTGACCAATCGCCTCGTGCAACAGAATGCCGGGCCATCCCGGACCCAGCACAACTTCCATCTCGCCCGCTGGTGCCGGACGCGCATCGAGTTGAATGATTGCTTGTCGCGCCGCTTCGTCTGCGAAGTGCTCGGGTGTCCTTTCGGTCTTGAAGTACTCCAGCGCCACTCGACCGCCACCGCCAGACGTGCCTCGCGACGACTGACCTTTGTCGTCCTTACCGATGCACATCACGTTCATCCGTGCCAAAGGCTGCGTATCTACCGCGAAGCTTCCGTCTGACCCAATCACCAGCACCTGGCGCAGTTCGTCGGCATAACTCGCTCGTACTTCGCGAATTCGCGGATCGTATGATCGCGCCGCGCGATCGGCCCGCATTACCAGCTCAACCTTATCGGCGATCGAAGCGTCGGTTGGCGCCACCGCGATCGGATACAGGTTGCGATTCCCGTTCTGCTTCAGGTCCACCACCGGCGTCTTCGCCGGCCCACTGGCAATCAACGCCGCCGTCTTCGCCGCATGCAAGATCTTTTCCGGTGCAAGATCATCCGTATAGGCGTAGCCAGTGCGTTCGCCGGAAATTACGCGCACACCGCATCCGGCCGAAATGCCGGACGACGCCGACTTGATCAACGACTCGTCCACGTTCACCGACGACGTCGTCTGATATTCGAAATAGAGGTCGGCGTAGTCGCCGCCCGCCGATAGCGCCGCCGCAAGATAACGTTCCACATCGGCCTGCGTCAGGCCGTACTTCTCGAAGAAAAAACTGGCTTTATGCATGGAAACCTATGTTGTTCGATGCGCAGAGGACACGAATCGACTCAACCCCAACCTCCGATTATACGGGAGAAACATATTCGGCCTGACCCGCTCAAGGTGCTGTTCCGCAAAACGCAACACCGACGTAACCTTTGCCCGGAAGCAGCGCCTATTGCTGGTTTTCCGGTTGTGTTGTAGCTACCCGCCTTGCCGGAATACACTACTTAGTTCGGAGTGCGGCCCCGCCAACATCTGTGCCCCGCTCCCTCGCACCCTCGTACAAAGGCGCAATCATGAGCAACTCTTTTGGCAGTCGTTCCAAGCTTCGTGTCGGCAAAAACGAATACGACATCTATCGTCTCGATTCCCTCGACAAGGCCGGTCATAAGACCACCCATCTTCCCTACGCGCACCGCATCCTGCTAGAGAACCTGCTTCGTACCGAAGACGGACGCAACGTCAAACGCGACGACATCCTCGCCCTCGCGCAATGGGACCCCAAGGCCACGCCCACCAAGGAAATCCAGTTCTCGCCTTCGCGCGTGCTGATGCAGGATTTCACCGGCGTTCCCGCCGTCGTCGACCTCGCCGCCATGCGCGACGCCGTCAAGCGCCTCGGCGGAAATCCCTCGCTCATCAATCCGATTCAGCCCGC
>DASTGW010000629.1:0-6068 GCA_035718705.1 Terriglobales bacterium
ATCTGTGATTCCCACAAACAACTGGAACGCTGGAAGGACCTGCCAATTCAGGCGGTGATGCTGGAGCGCAACCTGGTGAACATGGGCATGATTCGCGAGATACACTCAGCGGGGAAGCAGGTGTTTGTGTGGACCGTGAACAGCGCCGGAGACATGAAGGGGTTCGCCGAAGCGGGCGTGGATGGAATTATCTCAGACGATACAAGGCTGCTAGGAAAAACGATTGGTGAGTTGTGATTGGCGATTTGTGAATTGAAACCTCTTGTTCAGGCTGTCAACCTTTAGCTGCTGCTGCTGGCTTCAGCATAAAGCTTCCAAACTCTTCTTCGAAGGCGTTGAGTTCTGCGCCGATCTTCGCCTCGTTCCAACCCAGAGCTTTGCCGATACGATGGGCAGCCGTGCGCGCACATTCCTGTGACCAGCAGGGTCCGAGTGCGACCGGTACACGGCGCAAAAGGACGTCGCCGAGAGTGGCTGCGTACTCGTTGGTGATTGCGTAAACGGCTTCAGCAACCAGGTGTTTGGTGTGCGGACAGATTGACTGCCGGAACGAGTCGTCTTTGGCCGCAAGCGAAAAGATACTGGCGGCGGCACCATTGAAGGTGGTTGCGATCGTACGCAAAGAATCCTTATTAACCTGCAGTGATGCCGCGAGCTGATCGAACGCTGGCGGTTGAAATGCGACAGTGTCGCTGATAGCAAATCCCTTCGGCTCCGGGATGTTGATGCCTATGGCTCGCGCGCATTCGCGGGCGAGGCTTGCGGCTGTCGTGAGTTTGCCGCCAATGACTGAAATCATTCCGCGTGCGCCATCCTCCTTGTGATCTGCCAGGAAGTGACGGCGTGTGATGGAATTCGGCGACTGCTCGGTGATGTACGGCAAAGGTCGCACGCCAGCAAATGTCGACCGGATGTCGGATAAACCGTAGTTGATGGAAGGGAACAGCCGTTTGAACGAGTTCAGCAGGTAGTCGATTTCACCTGCATCCGGAGCGACGCAGTCCGGGTTGCCGGTGTCTTTCACTTCGGTCGTGCCCACGAGCAGTTGTCCCGCCCAGGGGATGATGAAGATCGGGCGCCCATCCACGGCTTCGGTGTAAACGGCGGCGTTAGGAGCGCCGTCGAAGATCGGAAGTACAATGTGGCTGCCACGAACTCCTCCGACCAGTGGTTCGTCGGTCTTGATTCCCGAATCCTGGAGCATGAAGTCAGCCCATGGACCGGTAGCGTTAATCACGCACTCGGTGTGAACACGAAACTCCTCTTGCGTTAGAAGATCGCGTAGCCAAACGCCAGTTACCTGCCCATCGCTGCAGTGGATGTTCAGCGCCTGGGTGTGGTTTCGAACCACGGCACCGAGAGATGCCGCAGCTAGAGTCCATTCGATGACCAGACGCTCGGGATACTCGCACTGAGCGTCTTCATAGGCGAAGACAGACCACGTGTGTCCACGATCGAGCAATCGTTCGAGCCGGGCGCGATCTTCTTTAACGTCATTCACCGCCGAACGGCGCGCGAATTTGCGATAGAGCCACAGTCCGAAGCGAACTTCGAGGGCGCTGCGGTTACTTTCTTCGGGCATGGCGAGCAGAAAATGAAGCGGCCGGACCAGATGTCCTTTGCTGTGCAGCAGTCGCTCGCGCTCACGAAGTGACTCGCGAACTAAAGAAAGCTCGCCATGCTCCAGGTAGCGCAGACCGCCGTGGATGATCCTGGTAGAACGGCTGGTAGTGCCGCAGGCAAAGTCGTTCTTTTCGACGAGCAGCACGCGCTTTCCGCCTCGGGCGCACTCGCGCGCAATCGCGGATCCGTTGATGCCGCCGCCAATAACGACAACTTCGAAACGTTCGCCTTCCAGGCTCGGCCGGGCTGTGCTGCTCACCAGCATAGTCATTCGATGCGTCTTAATGCGGTTGCGATTGAAGTGTATGGCCCCAAAGCACTAGATTAGTTCGAATGCCTACCACTGGTGAACGTTTCGAACGCGCCGTATCAATCATGGCCCGACTTCGCGCCCCGGGTGGATGTCCATGGGACCGCGAGCAAACCTTTGACACGATCAAGCCTTACACGCTCGAAGAAACTTACGAAGTGCTGGAGGCCATCGACAATCGCGACTGGGATGAGCTTACCGGCGAACTCGGCGACCTGCTATTACAAGTTTTGTTCTACGCCGAAATGGCTCAGGAGGAAGAGCGCTTCTCGATCGATGACGTGCTGGACCGCTTGTCGAACAAGCTGATCAATCGGCATCCGCATGTGTTCGGAGATGTGGAGGCGAAGACGTCGGCCGAGGTGCTCAAGAATTGGGAAGCGATCAAGGCCCAGGAGAAGAAGAAGCGGCTGGAAGCCGGCGGGGGGAAGTCGGCTCCGAAGGAGAGCAACCCAGACTCAGTCCTGTCAGGAGTGTCCAAGGGAGTGCCGTCGATGCTGGAGGCTTTCAAGATCAGCTCGCGGGTGGCGCATGTCGGCTTCGAGTGGCCGCAGATCAGCATGCTTTTCGACAAGCTGCACGAAGAAACGCGCGAACTGCAGACGGAATTAGATAAACTGCCGGAGCCGAACTTAACGCCTCCGCTGCGAGGCGTGGCCAGTTCAGGAAAGCAGCAGATTCCGGACGCATTACGTGAGCGACTGGAAGATGAAGTCGGTGACCTGTTCTTCGTGATGGTGAATATCGCGCGGTATCTGTCGCTCGATCCGGAATCGGCGCTGCGCAAGACGAACCGTAAGTTCCGCAGCCGCTTCGAGTGGCTCGAGGCGCGGTTAAAGGAACAAGGCAAGAAGCCGGCAGAGGCATCGCTCGACGAGATGGAGGCATTGTGGCAACAGTCGAAGCGGCAGGAGCAAAAGTGAGCCCGCAACAGAACCTGGTGATCCGCTTGTGTGACAGCACGCAAGAGTTCGAAGAGTGCGTGCAGATTCAGCGCGAAGTGTGGCAGTTCAGCGACGAAGACCTGGTCCCCATGCGCCTGTTCGTGGTGGCGACCAAGATTGGCGGGCAAGTGATCGGGGCTTTCGATGGCAACCGCATGGTGGCGTTCGCCCTTGGGATTCCGGGCACGCGCAATGGATATGCCTATATGCATTCGCACATGCTGGCCGTCAGGCCCGATTACCGCAATGCCGGTCTTGGCCGAAGCGTGAAGCTCTTTCAGCGGGAAGATGCGCTCAGCAAGGGAATTGAGCTGATCGAGTGGACCTTCGATCCGCTTGAGATCAAGAACGCCTATCTGAACATCGAGAAGCTCGGGGCGATTACTCGCAGGTATACGATCAATCAGTATGGGAACGTAACCTCCGCGTTACAGGGCGGACTGCCGACAGACCGGTTGACGGCCGAGTGGTGGCTGAAGTCGAAGCGCGTGGAGTCGCTGCTCGCGACGGGTTCGCATCCGCCGGTGAAGGTCGAGAAGACGATCGAAGTGCCCGGCGAGATTTACGCATGGAAGGCCAATCCGCCGGAGCGAACGAAAGCTGCCGAAGTGCAGAAACGCAATCGTGATCAGTTTTTGCGTTATTTTGGCGAGGGACTGGCCGTGCTGGGCTATGAACGCGATGGAAACGGCACTGGACGCTTTCTGCTTGGTGATTGGGAAGAAAAGTTGAGTTATGCAAGCTAGCCGTTAGTGCTTAGTAATTAGTATTTGGTCATACAGGTTCGGTTGATAACGTGAAAATAGAAGCAATTACACTCCGCGAAATTCATATGCCGCTCGTCCATTTTTTCGAGACGAGCTTTGGCCGTACTACTGGTCGTCGCATCATTCTGGTGACTGTGCATGCCGAGGGCGTCGAAGGCTGGGGAGAGTGCGTTGCCGGGGAACATCCCTTTTACAGCGATGAGGACGTGGAGACCGCTTGGCACACGCTGCGCGGTTACTTCGCGCCATCGTTAATCGGAAAGAACGTTGATGGCGGACGCGATGCCATCAAGCATTTCCCGGGCGTACGCGGTCATCGAATGGCAAAAGGCGCGCTGGAGAATGCGGTTTGGGATGCAGAGGCGATCGCGAAGAAGACGCCACTATGGAAACTGCTGGGAGGTACGCGCACCGAGCTGGCCTGTGGCGTCTCGATCGGGATCCAGGAGACTCCGGAGAAGCTGGTTGAGAAGGTCCGCACAGAAGTTAACGCCGGGTACCAGCGCATCAAGCTGAAATGCAAGCCGGGCTGGGACGTCAAAATCTTCGAGCGCATACGGCAGGAGTGGCCAGACATCCTGCTGAGCTGCGATGCGAACTCCGCTTACACCACTCGCGACTTCGAACATCTGAAGGAATTCGATCGCTTCAACTTGCTGATGATCGAACAGCCGCTGTGGAATGACGACTTCTACTTCCACGCGTCCTTGCAGAAGCAAATCAAGACGGCGATTTGCCTGGACGAAGTGATTCGCAACGCGCGCGATGCGCAGGCCGCGGCTGAGCTTGGTGCTTGCCGGATCGTAAACATCAAGGTGGGACGCGTGGGCGGATTTACCGAAGCACTGATGGTGCACGACGTCTGCGAGCAGGATGGCATCAAGAACTGGTGCGGCGGCATGCTGGAGGCGGGCATCGGACGAGCGCATAACATCGCGCTCTCGACCTTGCCGAATTTCAATCTGCCGGGCGACGTGTCGGCGTCGAAGCGCTATTGGAAGGAAGACATCATCGAGCCGGAAGTAACAGTGTCGCCGAAGGGGTTCATCACCGTGCCGGACAAGCCGGGCCGCGGGTATGAACTAAAGCCGGATCTCATTGAAAGGCTGACCGTGCGCAAGGAAGTAGTTAAGACTGCGAAGGCGAGCGCCTAATTACCAGCGCTGGCGGTTTCATTCGGTGATCACGCGATCGGCCCACTCGACCAATGAGACGAAGATACTTGGGTTACCGAACTTAGCTCCCCACTGATCGAGGTCAGCCTGCATTACTCCTCGGGCACGAGAGCAGGCGCCACATGCATAAATTTGTATCTTCCGCTCGGCGAGTTTTTGCAACGTACCTCCGAGTGGCGGCCATCCCACCGGGACCACTGCGTCGGCGACAGACTTCCTCATCAGCGAGACAGCTTCCCCCAGCAGAAAAATCTGGACGGAGTGTCCCGCCTCGGCAAGAGCGGTTCCATGCAGGAAGGGAAATGCTGCCTTGGTGGGATCGTCCGACCCCCAGGCACTCTTCATCATGATGTTGAGCTTCTTGGGTGCGGCGGCGGAACTCTGGGTATAGACACCCAGTCCAAGCAGTGGAAGAGCGGCTAAGCGCGAAAGAAATTGCCTGCGTGCCATGAGCATTCCTCCCCATTGATTGTGAGAGAAGGTACACCGCCGGGGCCAAAGTGCCTAGTGTTCGTTCGCAGGTCACAGACGAAGTTCAGTTCCCCCGTCACACTCTTTTCATGGACTTCTTCGAACTCATACAACAACGGCAATCCATTCGTAAGTGGCAGGCGCGGCCAGTTGAGCAGCAAAAGATGAACTGCATTCTGGAGGCGATCAATCGTGCGCCTTCGGCGGGGAATTTTCAGTCTTACGAGGTGTATCGAATTACGACGGAAGAACGGCGGAAGGCAATCGCTTCCGTCACCTGGGACCAGGGATGGATTGTGAATGCTCCGGAGATGCTGGTGTTCTGCTCGCATCCGGCGCGATGCCAGTATGGGCCCGAACCGTATCCACTCGAAGACACAACGATCGCGTGCACATTTGCAATGTTGGCGGTAACGGCCGTCGGCCTCGGCGCCGTGTGGATTGGCGCATTCGATCCCAATAAAGTTGCGCAGGTAATGTCCTTGCCGGATGGTCAAATTCCCGTGGCTATTCTGCCGATTGGCTACGCGGATGAAGTGCCGGAGCGGACGACGCGAAGGGAACTGCGGGAGTTGGTGCATGAGTTGAAGTAGAAGTGCATAGATGTTTCGTTTCGCTCAACATGACCTGCCAAATTCCTTTTCACGTCGCAGTCCATCATTAAACAAAAAAACGCCGGGAGCGAACTCCCGGCGTTTGCTGTTTCAGCAGTGACTATCTCACCAGGCCGTAGATTGCTACCTGGTTTCCGCCGCCGACGTACACCTTGCCATTTACA
>DASTGW010000630.1:0-3810 GCA_035718705.1 Terriglobales bacterium
CACTTTCTTCGGTGGACAAGACTCGATCAGCGAGCTCGATGCCATTTACGTGAACAATCGTGGTGAAGCGTACGTTGCCGGAAGTGGCGGCGGCGACTTTCCCGCCGTCGTCTCCGCGCACGCCTACGCTGGCGGCGCTGATGCTGTTTTCGCCAAACTCACACCCGACGGCTCCGGCGTCTACTACTCCAGTTTCTTCGGTGGCAACGGCTACGATCTCGCCAGCAGCATCGCTCTCGATGCGAACGGGCATATGCTTATAGCAGGCGAAACCATGTCATCCAGCATGCCCACGCATTCGGCCGCTCCGCAGCGCACTTTCGGCGGTGTCAGTGATGCTTTCGTCGCCCGTTTCTCCGACACCATCCCCGACGCCCCCATCCTCAGCGCCCCCAAACTGATCAACATCGGAATCGCCTATGTGAATCAGCCTTCTCCGCCGAAGTCGCTCCGCATTAGCAACACCGGCTCCCGCCCGCTGCACATAAACAGCATTGCGACGTCATCGAACCTCACCGCGAACACCGACTGCACCGTTGTTCTGCCGGGCTCCAGTTGCCATCTCAACGCCAGCATCACACTTTCATCGGCAGCGCCGGGCATGGGCACCATTACGGTTTACGACGACGCTCCCGACTCGCCTCAGACGTTCACTGTTCGCGCGACCGGCTCCTACGGAGGCGATCTCGAAGTTGCTTCCCTCATCGCGGGAGCGCCTTCGCAGTCTTACGGCGCGCTCACCATCCCCTTCACCGCTGTCGTACGCAACAACGGCCCGTACGATTCGGACTCGATCACCTTGCGAGTGAGCAATAACATTGGCGGCGCTGAATGCACACCCTGCTCCGTGGCCCCGCTGGCCGCCGGCGCAAGCACCACTATCCGCTTCAATCGCACCGCTACCACATTCGGCATGCTTCCCGTCAGCGTCACTGTCGTCGCCGGCAGCCGCTCACCCGACATCAACCCGGCTAACGATACCAAGTCGATCACGGTCGCCGTCCCGATCTACACAGCGAGCGCGGCGAACATCGACTTCAACTCGCAGCCCGTAAATTCCACTAGCACCTCGCATCGCATCGTATTCAACGGTCTGGGATACGGCCCCTTCCGCCTATCATTCTCGCTGACCGGCGACTTCGCCCAGACGAACACCTGCGGCACCCTGAATGACGATGGTTGTTACATCGATCTGTCATTCAAACCGACCGTTGCCGGCGTGCGTTCCGGCACCCTCACAGTGAATGAAGCGATGGCCGGAACTGCATCGAGCATTTCTTTTGCGGGTATCGGCGTTCTCGCGCCTTTTCTCTCGCTTTCTGCAACCACCCTCGATTTCGGCACTCGCATGATTGGCCGCCCAAGCACCACTCGCAGTGTCACTCTCACCAATCCCGGCAGTGCCGCGTTACAGATCGTCTCTATCAGTCCCAGTTCAGAATTCACGAGCAGTCACAACTGCCCGCCGTCACTCGCCGCCTCTTCAAGCTGCACTGTGAACTTAACTTTCACGCCGCTCTCATCAGGCACACGCAACGGTACTCTCACTATCCAGCACAATGCGGCGTCCAATCCGCACACGATGTCTCTTACTGGGGCCGGCACCACGACACCTTTGGTGATCACGCCCTCGATAGCCGACTTCGGACCGCACCGCCTGGGCATTACCTCGGCACCCCAGACAATCTCCATTGCCAACGTTGGTGGCACCATCGTGCACGTGGCGAGCATCGCCACGCCACCCTACTTCCAGCAGACAAACAACTGCACCACTATTCAGCCCGACGCCGCATGCCAACTGCTACTAACGTTTACCCCCCTATCGTCGGGCACAGTCGGCGGCACGATTACGATTCAAGACGACGGCTTCGGCAGCCCGCGTTCCATTTCTCTTTCCGGAACCGGGGTGCAGCCCGCCTTCTCGCTCGACCGAAACGCTCTCACCTTTCCTTCCACCCGCGTCAGTGCCGCCAGCCCAACCCAGTTCGTCACCGTGATGAACCCTGGCAATACGTCCATGCTGCTCCAGGACGTGGCCACCACCGGCGATTTCAGTCTGACCAACGGCTGCAGCTCCGTGGTACCAGCGTCCGGCAGTTGTTTCCTTATCGTGACTTTCCGCCCGACTGCTTCGGGAACGCGGGGCGGTGAGATCGTATTGAACGACGATGCGCCCGGCAGTCCGCATCGGGTGAGTCTGACCGGCACGGGGCGCGCCCTGGCCCTGAACCTGCTCCCTTCATCGCTGAGCTATGCCACACAAACAGTAGGCAGCAACAGCGCCGCTCAAACCATTCTCGTGACGAATGACACCTCGACTATCGTTAACCTGGCGTCAATTGTCATCAATGGTGACTATTCACAGACCAACAATTGTCCTCAGCAACTCACACCTGACTCCTCCTGCTCCATCGATGTTGTGTTCTCGCCGAAGAGCGCAGGAACGCGTACCGGCGCTCTCGCATTTACCGGCTCAACCGGAGTCTATACGGTTGCGCTCTCCGGGACCGGCGCCGCATCCGCCGTGTCCATCTCGTCATCTTCGTTTGCTTTCGCACCCACTCTTCTGGGCGGAGCTTCTACTCAAGACATCATCATTACCAGTACCGGCGCTGCGCCTCTTGCCATCAGCACTCCGACGATCACCGGCTTCGGTTTTAGCTATCTCAGTTCGTGCCCCGCTTCGCTCGCCAGCGGGCACACTTGTACCATCACCGTTCGCTTTACACCTTCTTCTCCTGGTTTGTCTCAGGGTTCGTTGCGGCTGATTGACGACGCGCCCGGCAGTCCGCGCACCATCGCTCTCTCCGGAACGGGGTTGGAGTTTTCCATTAACCCCCGCCGTCCGCAGCGCAGTGATCGAAATGTTCCGGCCGTGAAGCCGACACAGTCTCGTGCGCCGCTGCGTCCCGTGCCTTCCCGCGCCCAAGCGTCGTCCTCAGCGGGTGCAGTTCTCGGGACTTTCTCCACTTCCACAGATCTGGCTCTTAATGATCACACCGGTTCCAATGCCACCGGCCGCAGCCGTGCCCCATACGATTTTTCCGGGAAACCTGTTTCCAGCAATCTCAATACGCTCTGCGGAAGTACCGCAACCGGTGATGGCCGCCGTGTTGCCCCCGGCAACACGAAGACCTTTCTTTCCTCGGATCAGGATGTCGCCGTTCTGCGCGCTGATGTAGATCCTGCCCTGGTAGGGAACGACGTCGAAGCTGGAGGAACTCTTGTCGACAGGTTCGATTTCGAAGCAATTCGACTTCAGCCTGAAGCGGGAGGTAGTTGCGACCGACACTTGCCCCCTGATCAACTCGGCGAAATCGCCCCGATACCGAATCCTGCTCAAGCCGAGCACGCGAAGCGAAGTCCCCGGCAATAACACGGTCGCGAACTCGGCGCTGCGCGTCTCCAACTCATCGCCCGGCAGGATCGTCATGCTGTCGAGCACGCGTGTGCCCGCAAGAAAAGTGTCCTTCCCGGCATGAACAATACCCGTCACACTTAACGAAGGTGGCTCAGCCGCAAAAGGTGCAGTCCCAAGAGACACCACCAACATCGAGATGAGGAGCGCGCGTACCACAGATCCATCCTAAGGACGAATCCTTCGAATGAATCCCTGAAAGCGCTTTTCCCACTTTTTAGTTAAGTTCCATCGCGGGAACCTAGCAACTGCCCTGCCACATCAGTACTCCGGATGGCATTTCCGGCAGTCCGAAGTTTCCGTCTTCACGTGCTTGCGGTTCGCTAGATGCGGATTGTGGCACTGCACGCAATCATCCATCGCCATGGATTGCCGCGCTTCCCTCTGCCAAG
>DASTGW010000631.1:0-5774 GCA_035718705.1 Terriglobales bacterium
GCGTCTGTCCTGATCACCGGCGAGAGCGGTACCGGCAAGGAACTTGTGGCGCGCACCATCCACCAGCAGAGCCCGCGCAAAGATAAACCCTTCGTGGCCATCAACTGTGCCGCAATTCCCGAGACCTTGATCGAAAGCGAAATTTTCGGCCACGAAAAAGGAGCTTTCACCGGCGCACTCGAGCGTCGCGTTGGATGTTTCGAGCTCGCCGAGGGCGGCACGATCCTGCTCGACGAGATCGGTGAAATGCCTATCGGAACCCAGGCAAAACTTCTGCGCGTTCTCGAAGACCGCAAACTCCGTCGTTTGGGAAGCAAGACCGAAACTTCCGTGGACGTCCGCGTAATTGCGGCGACGAACAAAACGCCGGAAGAGGCGGTGGCTAAAGGCGAACTGCGCAACGACCTTTTCTATCGCCTGAACGTCTTCAGTATCCACATGCCGCCGCTGCGCGAGCATAAGGAAGACCTCGCCGACCTCGTGAAATCCCTGATTGCCGACATCGACGAAAAACATGGACGCAACGTCGCCATGATCAGCGAAGCCGTGATGAACATCTTTGCCGGCTACTCCTGGCCTGGTAATGTGCGCGAACTGCGAAACGTCCTGGAGCGCGCCATCATCGTGTGCGAAGGTTCAGTCATCGAGACTCGGCATCTGCCGCCAGGGTTCGGGCAGGTCACGCCCAAGCCTCCGGTGCTTGAGGCCAACGCCGTGCGACTAGGTGTCGGTACAACGGTTGGTGAAGCAGAGCGACTGCTGATCATCAAGACGCTGGAGTCTACCAACAACAATAAAACCCGCGCGGCGGAAATCCTGGGCATTAGCCTCAAGACGCTGCACAACAAGTTGAAGGAATACAGCCAGACGCAGGCAGAGGGGGCAGCCAACGAGAGCTAGCCGAATCGCCGGGTAACTCCGGTATGATGGAGGCAGCGCGCCCCGTCTGCAGTATTCAATGCGCCTTCGCCTGAAAACCAAACTCGTACTGGCTATCAGCGGCATGGTTCTTGCGCTGGTTTCAGTACTGTCGTATGTCTCGCTGTCACTTCTCTTACGCGAGCGAATTGCCGAGACCTATGACGACGGCGACATCATCGCCCACCAGATTTACCAGGTCGCGCGCGATGCCATGGACGTGGACATCTCCAATCTCCGGGTTGACGAAAACAACCCGGAGGAAGTGCGCAAGGTCATTGAGACCACGCTGCAGGAAGATCCCGGACTCAACTCCTTGATCCAGTCGATCCTCGGATACCAGCCGAGCGTGTATGAAGTCGCTATTGCGGATATGCATGGCAATGCCCTTCTGCACTCCGTCTCCGATCTACAAGGCAAGCCGCTCCCTCAACGGCCGCCATTTCTCAACCTCAAAAATGCTTCGTTCTGGAAGCAGTTGGAGATCGTTTACGGAAAGTCCGGCGTGTATGACATCACGCTGGACTTGAAGCGAGGCGGCATTCCCTTCGGACAGGTGCGCGTCAGCATGCAGACGCTCTTCCTGAAAAACGAACTGGAGAAGCAGTTCAACAACGCGCTGATCTTTGCTGGCATCGCCATCCTTGTCTCCTTCATTCTGGCGGCCGCTTTGTCGAACTTCGCGCTTCGTCCTCTGGAAGTAATCGCCGCCCGTCTCGACCGCATGACCGCCGGCGAAATCGATGTTCCCGCCGAAGAACCTAAGCCCGAGCGCAGTGACGAGTACGGAGTCGTCAGCGGCAAAATCGACAAACTGGGCCGCCAGATGCGCGATGTGAAGGAAGTCTTCTCCGCCTTGAAGGAGAACCTCGACCAGATCATGGCCAATCTCGAAGATGGCCTGATGCTGTTCACCCGCGATTGGCGCGCGGTGTTAGTCAGCGCCTCGGCGGAGCGCTTTATCGGCCGTCCGCGAAGTGAAATGCTCGGACGTTCTGTCGAAGACATCTTCACCGACTCGTCCGTTCTTGGCCGGGTGGTGCTCGATGCCTTCCATCTTCATCAATCTCTCGATACTGCGGAGTTGCGCACTGAAAGTGGACGTCGCGTGCACGTGTCTCTGGACTTCATCGAGGAGCGTGGAGAACGCATCGGCGCCCTGCTTACCGTCCGCGACGCGGAGTCAGTCCAGAAGATTGAAGACGAAATCGAACTTTCGCGTCGTCTGGCCGCCATCGGACGCCTCACCTCCGGTGTCGCTCACGAGGTTAAAAATCCGATCAATGCCATCGTGCTGCATCTCGAAGTGCTGCGGGAAAAACTGCCGGAACTCGAACCCGACAGCAAGCGGCACATGGACGTCATCAGCAGCGAGATTCGCCGGCTCGATCGCGTTGTTCAAACCTTGGTCGATTTCAGCCGCCCTGTCGAACTCCGCTTAACCGAGACCGACCTGCGACGCACCTTGGAAGACGTCGCCTTGCTCGCGATACCCCAGGCCAATCAGCAAGGGGTGAAATTGACTCGCGACATTCCGGATGAAGCGCTCGTCGTCCGCATTGATTCCGACCTTATCAAGCAAGCCGTACTCAATGTCGTTCTCAATGGCATCCAGGCTATGTCATCCAGTGGTGGTTTACTTACCCTCTCCGCTTCCCGTGACAACGGCGTGGTCAAAGTTGATATCAAAGATCAGGGACCGGGAATTCCGGCCGAGGTTCGCGACAAAATCTTCAACCTCTATTTCACAACCAAGAAGGGTGGCAGCGGCATCGGTTTGGCTATGGCGTACCGCGTCCTCCAGCTTCATAACGGGTCTATAGAATTTGAGTCACGCGAAGGGGAAGGAACCACCTTCCGGTTGCGCCTGCCGGCAGTCGCGACCACAGAAGCGCATTTGCCTGAACTAAGCGCCAACACGCAGCTGGGCTAGGTTGCGAAAGGCCTCTGAAAGGAATAAAACAGTTTTCGTGAACTCACGCCAGGCCATCACGGGATTAGCGCTGTTGTTGCTGTTGCTCGGCGCGTCTGCGTGCAAGTTCCCAGGACGAAAGAAGCCAAACCTTCCTTCGCAGGCACAGGCTCCCACGATCTCGATTCCTTCAAACAACTCTGACACCACTCAGCCCGGTCCGACACCGCCGCTCGGAGTCGAGCCTGCGCGTCCGTTGCCAACGCCCGGAGAGGTTGAGGTCGCGACCAATACGCCTCCCAAGTTGCCACCGCCGCCGAAGAATCATCGGCGCGTGGTGCAGCCTCCGCCGCCGCCCAAGAAAACCGTCGTGCAGAATGAACCGACGCCTGCACAACCGGCGCAGGGTCCCTTGACAGCTTCGATTTCACACGATGACGCACTGCGCCAGCGTATGGATACTCAGCAGTTGCTCGAAGCGACGGAGACAAACCTCCGCAGCCTGAACCGCTCTCTATCGAGCGATGAACAGGCAACGGTTCAGCATGTACGTGCGTACGTCAGCCAATCGCAGAAGGCAACTTCTGACGGCGACCTCGAACGCGCCTACAATCTCGCATTGAAGGCGCATCTGCTCTCCAACGATTTGGCTGGGAAGAAGTAGATTTACTTCCGGTGAGTTCCCGCCGAACGATTCAGCTTATCTAGCAAATCCTTTGCCGCCTGCCTGAATGGCCCTTCGATCCCCGCTGCTTCCGTCAGCGTTTGCTTGGCATTCGCCGTTTGGTTCGACTTCGCATAGGCATAGCCAAGTCGATAAAGCGTGATCGACTGCTTGGTCGAATCCGTCTTCAACATCGTCGAAGCGGTTTTCAACTCCACGATGGCTGCCGGAGTCTTCTCTTGGCGCAGCAGTGTGTATCCAAGAATCTGGTGGGCGAAGCCTTCCGTGATCGTCCGGTTCTCTTCCGGCATATCTTTGTCATTCTTCGCCAGTTCGATTGCCTTCCGGGCGTAGTTGTCAGCTTTCGCAAGATCAGTGCCCTTGGCGTCTTCGGCGAAAGCATTCGCCATCAGCGTCAGCAAAGAGATGTTGTTCGGATCGGCATTGAGCGCCTTCTCACCGAACGCCACCAGCTTCGGCATGTCATTCATGCCCTGAAGCGTCGCAACAGCCAACACGTTAGCGTTGTCGGCCAATTTCGAACCGTGGAAGGCTTCCGTGTAGCGCTCAATCTCGGTGATGCGCTTTGGCGAATCCTGCTCCGAGGTCATAGCGTTGTACGCGGCCGTCGCAAGATAGTCGAACACCGGCTGGGCCTGCTCCCGCTCGCGCGTCAGGCTGTCCTTCCAGCTCTGCTCGTCCATGTTCTCCGGCTTGGGCTGCTTTTGGATGGCATTGATCACCACCGCACCGCGACAGGCGTAGTCGACCACCTTCTGATAGTTCTTCGCCTGCTGCGCCAGATCGGTCTGCGACTGGATGATGTCCAGCACGTCTGGCATCGCTGCCAGCGCTTTGTCGCCATAGTCCAGCGCCTTGTTCGGATCCGACCCAACATATTGCTGCGATAACTGCCAGTTGCCGTACGCCACCGCCGCCTTATTGCTCGAGTATTTCTGGACGAAATCTTCCAGCATCGTGATGCGCTTCTGGTTATCGCCTTCCTGGCTGATGTCGGTCAGCGCTTTGTCTTCCGGCGTGCCGGCGGGAATCACGATCTTGGTCTGGGAAAACGAGAGCAGGGAGATGAGAACGATAGCGAAGACGCGCAGCGACTTCATAACGACCTCCTGGCCGAATGGCGCAACGGATGCAGCTTTTTGGGTGCTCTAGGCGGGAACTCTATCTCCGAATCTACTACTCTGCAAGGCCGCACATCACATCCTGGCAGGATCACTCGAGATGTTTCCCTTTCGTCTCAGGAAGCAGCATAGAAAGTAGGCCGCTCAGCAAGAACCCTCCTGAACAAAGGAAGAACGCTCCCGATAATCCATACTCTTGGCCGACCGTACCGATCACAAACGGCGAAAGCGAACTGAGCGCCCGCGCGCCATTGTAAGTAAGTCCTAATCCTCGTGCCCTTAGGCGCGTCGGGAAGATTTCACTGCCAACGATTCCCGACCCCGAAAAGAACCCCGTCCCGAAGAATGCCACCACGGCCCCCAGCAGCAGGATCAGCACCGGACTCCGCGCCAGCGCATACAACGGCACCAGCACGGCTGCCGCCATCAGGTAAAGAAAGAAGCTCCGCTTGCGTCCCAATCGATCGGCGACAAATCCAAAACTCGCATATCCCGGAAACATGCCCGCCAGATTCAAGAACACCAGGAACCCCGTGACTCCCATCGTCCCGAATCCCCGGCCGCCCTGCTCCACTGGCAACGACAGATACGGCGGAATCCACGTGAACAGTCCCCACCAGGCAAACATCCCGAAGAAGTTCACCAGCAACAGCACCGCAGTATTCCGAGCATACTGTTCCGAGAAGAGTTCCCCAATTCCCGCACTCACCTGGCTCTGCCTCTGCTCTTCCCAAAGTCGCGACTCAGGCACGTCCTTCTGGATCCACAACGTCGCCAGCGCCGGCAGAATGCCCACGAAGAACACCGTGCGCCAGTCGAAGTACCTCAGCACGATGCCACTCACCAGCGCGGCCGCTGCATAGCCGAATGCCCACGAACTCTGCACGATGGCCAACGCCTTCGCCCGCAACTCCGTAGGCCACGTCTCGGCTACCAGGCTCGCGCCAGTGTTCCACTCGCCTCCCATCCCCAGGCCGAGCACGAAGCGAAACCCCGCCAGCATCTGAATCGACGTCGACAGCCCCGACGCAAACGAACACACCGAGTACGTCAAAATGCTCAGCATCAGCGCCCGTTTGCGCCCAATGCGATCCGCGATAAACCCAAACAGCACGCCGCCGATTCCTGACGCCAGTAG
>DASTGW010000632.1:0-5856 GCA_035718705.1 Terriglobales bacterium
CTGACTCGCGCTTCTGGGCGTCGGGACAACTTAACTTTATCTTTCAGACGCATCCGGATTTCCCCGCGAAATACTCCGGCCCGAACAGCCTGCACTCGCAGTACGAAAAAGCTACCTCGCGTGTCCTCACTCTCTTTCTCGGCCTGCGACTGAGTGACTCCACAGCCGTGATGGTCGATGTCGAAGAGACCGGCGGCCGCGGCATCTCCGACGCGCTCGGCGTCGCCGGCTTCACCAACCTCGACGTCGTTCGTAACCCCAGCATCGGTCAGGCGCCATACCTCGCGCGCGTGATGTTCCACCACATCTTTGCCCTGAGCAGCGAGAAGCAAGAGGCGGACCGCGATCCATTCCATATCTTCTCCACTCTCCCGGTCCGCCGACTCGAGTTTCGCGCCGGCAAGTTCGGCACCGCCGATTTCTTCGATCAGAACTCCATCGGCAGCGATAGCCACTCGCAGTTCCTCAACTGGACCGCAGACAACAACGGCGCCTACGACTACGCCGCCGACACCCGCGGCTACACGTGGGGAGCTATCCTCGATTACGAACAGAAGACTTGGGGCCTGCGCTTCGGCGAACTACTCATGCCGAAGGTCGCAAACGGCATCAACATCGAGTGGAACCTGCGTCGCGCCCACGCCGAAAACGTCGAGTTTGAACTGCGCCGCAACTTCCTTCCCAAGCGTGGAGGCACGCTCCGCCTGCTCGGCTACTCCAACGCGGCAAACATGGGAATCTACCGTCTACAGAACGAGCGTTATCTCGCTGGACTCGATCCCACACCGGTCATCACCAACCATCCGTTGCAGAAGACACGCAAGTTTGGTTTCGGCGCAAACTTCGAACAGTCACTCAACTCGTACGTGAAAGCGTTTGGTCGCTTCGGCTGGAACAATGGCAAGACAGAATCGTACGCCTACACGGAAGTCGATCAGTCCGTGGAGTTGGGCGCAGGACTTGACGGCTCACGGTGGCATCGCAAGTTCGACAAAGCGGGAGCTGTCTTCGTCTCAAACGCCATCGCCAAAGACCATCAGTTCTATCTTCAGCACGGCGGACTCGGCTTCCTGCTCGGCGATGGCAACCTCCATTACGGCCATGAAAACATCTTCGAGTCTTTCTATAACGCGCATTTATGGAAGGGGCTTTACGGCGGACTCGATCTGCAGCACATCAATAACCCGGGCTACAACCGGGATCGCGGCCCCGTACTGGTGCCTGGCGTTAGACTGCACATCGAACTCTAATGAAAATGGCACAGACATTTCTGCCTGTGCCATTTGTGTGAGCTTGCCTTCTCTTACTTTCCCAGCTTCTTCGCCGCCCGCTTTGCCGCGATGGCTCTTTGCTCGCGTCCCAGTTCAGTGCGGTTTAATGCCATCTGCATCAGCATCGCCACCAGGTTTCCGACCACCCAGTAGAGGCAGAGTCCGGAGGACAACCGGTAGCTGATGAACCCCAACATCAGTGGCATCATCAGGTTCATCATCTTCTGTTGTTGCGGATCCATGCCGCCCTGCGGCGTCATCCGCTGCACCAGGAATGTCGTTATCACGATCAGGATTGGCAGAATGTAAAAGGGATCGGGGCCCGACAGGTCGCGGATGTAGAACCACGGCGCGTGACGTAACTCCGTCGTATTGCCAAGCATGGTATAGAAAGCAATCAGGAACGGGAATTGAACCAGCAGTGGCAAACATCCACCCGCCGGATTCACTCCGTGTTCTTTCATCAGCGCTGCGATCTCCTGATTCATCTCCGCCCGCCGCGGATCGCGCATGTCGTACTTCTTGTACTTGTCTCGGATCGATTGCATCTGCGGCTGGATCTTCGCCGTCTTCAGTGCCGACTTCATACTGCTCAACCTCAGCGGCAAGAGGGCAAGATTAATGCAGATGGTAAGAATGACGATCGACCATCCCCAGTTCGCGACCAGGTGATCGTGCGTCCAGCGCAACCAGGCAAACAACGGGCGCGCGATGATGCTGAACGTTCCCAGATCCACCAGCGTCGTGAGATTCGGCGTCTCTTCCAAGCCTGCCACTGGCGTGGCATGGATGGACTTCAAGACCTCCATGTTCTTCGGACCAGCAAACAGTCGCAGGGAGGTTCGACCCGTCGTATGTCCCACTGCCGCGCCCAGCACATCAACCGTAATCTGCTGGTTCGGATCCGGATGGTTCAGGTCTTTAGGAATTTTGATCGGATTGTGCAGCGTGACCGCAACCGCATTCTGCGGATCATCCGGCAAAAAAATCGCGCTGAAATACTGGTCCGTAACGCCGGCCCAATAAAACGTATTGTGAATGGTGTTGCCGCCGCTGATTTCCTTTACCGGCAGGCGCTCCACATCCTTCGTCCCGCCCCACCACTTCTTCCCCGGATGCAGAGGATGATAGTCGATGCGCGCGCTGGCATAGGAAGGCCCATCCGTCTGGTCGCCAAATCCCGACGGCCACGATGGGAACGCCTGCACGGCATTGCCATTTTGTGTGACCTGTATTTCCACTTTCGCTACATAGGATTCGTCGAAGCTGATCACCTTGCGTACGTCCACGCCACCGTCGGCGTACTCGAAGGTGAGCTTATTTCCCTCTCGGTCCAGTTGATAGAGAGCCGAGTTCGCAATCTTGCCCAGGTTCTGATCATAGATGTATAGCGACAGGGGATATCCATACTGCTGCGCTGCCGTCTGTTGAACCAGGTCCAGTGGCTGCCCTTTGTCGTCGTTGAACTTCTTCAGGATCCACGACTTCACCTGTGCGCCGCGGTTCGTAAACGTCACCTTGTACAGGTCCGACTCGATCACAGTTTCCGACTCTGCAGTCGCTGCCTTCGTAGGAGTCGTAGAGACAGTCGCGCCCTTGACTTTCGCAGGGACAACAGTCGCCTCGGGAGTCGGCGTAGGTGCTGGCGGCGCTGGTTGCTGCGCCTGCTGCTCTGTTTTGGCTGGCGGCGGCTGCTGCTGCGGCAGGTACTTCTTCAGCAGCGGCTGGAAAAGCAGCAGGATGACGAAGGTGATAGCGAAGACAAGTAGAAGCCTTCCGGTGGGCGTTTCCTGATTGGGAGCTTGATATTCGGGCAAGTTGTTCTATCTCAGCAGCGCCGTACACTCGGGCGCAAGGTTGTAGATGTGAATGCTTGGGGGGCAGCTTCCGGCTGCTCCGGATGAATCTCTCGGGGCTCACACACGCATGCGGGCGTCCCGGCTGGTTTTTCGGGAAGAATGACCGGATCGTATCCCCCGGCCGTGAACGGATGGCAGCGCAACAACCGCCACATCGTCATCATGCCGCCACGGAAAGAGCCGTATCGTGTAATCGCTTCCTGCGCGTATTCGGAGCAGGTCGGCACGAAGCGGCAGGCATTCGGCAGCATGGGCGAGAGCATCGCCTTGTATGCGCGCAACATCAGCAGGATGTAAGCGCGAATCACTGGGCAGAGCTCCTTTCTTTGCTTGACATGCGAACGGCAGCCTTTTCGATTACATCAAAGGCGCGAGCGACTTCTTCTTTTAGAGGCACGAACTGTGCCGTCGCCACAATCTTCTTCGGATTGAAGACCACGTCCATCGAAGAGGTTATTCCTGCTAAGTGCAACCGGACCGCCTCGCGCATTCGCCGCTTGATGCGGTTGCGCTCCACTGCTCCCCCTAACGCACGCGAAACGGTGATCCCGATACGCGGCCCGGCAGCAGCATCCGGACGGGGTAGATAGAAAACGGTCATCAATCCCGAGAAATGCCGCTTGCCGCTCTTATATACGCGCTGAAAATCGGAATGTTTCAGCAGTTTGGCGGTGCGCGGGAAGCGGAGCCCGCGTCGGGGCTCCTTAGAAACGTTCACGGAGATCACAATGTAGCCGCAGACAGTCCTGTCTGCGGGTCGATGACGACTACTCGCGGAATCCCGGCTTCACGGAAACGCGCTTACGGCCCTTGGCGCGACGACGCGACAAAACGGCGGCTCCGCTCTTTGTTTTCATACGGCTACGGAAACCGTGCACCTTGGAGCGGCGACGACGGTTGGGTTGAAACGTACGCTTCGGCATGAAACCTGACTACTCCTGTTCGGCTAAGTTCACAAAGACAAACTAGAAGTATAGCGGAGAACTGGCCTTACGGGCAATCAGTAAGGCTAAACCTTGGCCGCAAAGGAGTTCTGCGGCGCAAAGTCGGGGTCCGACTCGATCGTGGCATGCGCCCGGAAAACAGTTGGATCCAGAAGCGTAAATCGCGCTGCCGCCTTGCATTGGTGGCACTCCGGAAACACCCCTCCCACCACTGCCGTGAGCACGTGCTCGGGCCGATGCTTGAAATGCTTGATCAGGTAAGGCGCGGTCTGCGGGATTACTTCACCGGGACGGAACATGACGTGCCATTCATGATGCCCAGAGTTAACCGTGAGTTGTCAAATTCTGTGCCACAGTTGCACAACTCTGCTTGGGGCGGGATGGCTTACCCCTGTGACACGATGCATTAACCTTCGTTTATCTGAACCGTCTATGGGCCGAGGACGTCCATGAAACTCATTGCCGTGCTCCTTTTGGCTTCTCTCACCATTCCGTTAATGGCCCAAGAACTGACGTTCTACGGGCCTCGTCCTGAGCCGACCCAGTATTCCAAGCGTACCGTCACGTTCTCGCCCGCCGGCGACCTGAAGGCCGACATCTACCGTCCTGCCCAATCTCGGGGCAAGCTCCCGATCATGCTGTTCTTTAACGGCGTCGGGAAGCAGCTAGGCCCGGTTCTGTTCCGCGATCACCCTCAATACGCCGGATGGGGCAAAGCTGCCACGACCGCTGGTCTGGCTGGCATAGTAATGGAGTCCGATCCCCGCGATGCCCGTCACAGCTTTGATCTGCTCCTGAGCTTTCTTCGCCAGCACGCGGCCGAGTTGGGTGTCGATCCCGAGCAGATGGTCGTCTGGTCCTGCTCCGCCAACGCCAAGGTTGGCACTGCGATCGTCACCGACCCGAAACTCACCAACGTTCGTGGTGGAATCATCTATTACGGCAGTGGCGATGTCGGCAGTTACCGTTCCGACGAACCTGTGCTCGTTGTCCGCGCCGGTCTCGACTCGGAAGGCCTGAACCGTGGACTCGATGCCATCGCCGCAGCCGCCATCAAGTCCAACGCACCCTGGTCCGTCGTCAACTACTCCGGCGGACGTCACGGCTTTGATGTTTATGACGACACCCCGCAGACCCGCGCCATCATCGACCAAACACTCGCGTTCGCCCGTCAAGCGGTGTCACCCGAAGCTCAGGCTGTACTCGCCGCTCACCAGAAGGCCGCCGAAGCCGCCGGCTTCGCCTACGCCGAGCAATGGCCACAGGCCGAAGCCGCCTATCGACAGATTCTCGCGGCAAATCCGTCCGACCACATGTCGCACTGGAAGCTCGCACAAATCCTTGCTGGGGAGAACAAACACAAAGAGGCCATCGAGCATTACCAGCGTGCGCTCGACCTAGGCAATCCCAACCGTGGCTGGATCAGCATAGCCTCCGCAAAGTCCGCCATGGGGATCGGTGATCGTCAACTCGCCCTCAGGTTCCTCGAAGGCCTACGCGGTATCAACGTGATGATCCAGCAGATGAAGACCGCTCCCGAATTCGCCTCGTTGCGTGACGATCCACAGTTCAAGGAGATCGCAGCATCCGGGAACTAGCGCTTAAGGTTTTGGCGTGGCGCGATGCACCACGATGTCATCACCAATATCGATGGTCATGAGATCGTCCGCCATTTCCAGCCGACCCGCATATGTCTTCTGCGCTTTGGCAAGCTGTTTCGGAGTTCCTTCACTGTGGTAAATCACTGCCAGCCGGGGCTTCACGCGACTGAAAATTTCGCCC
>DASTGW010000633.1:0-2792 GCA_035718705.1 Terriglobales bacterium
AGCGGTCGTGCGCACATGGATCTGCTGCACCTGCTCGGGCTTCAGGTCGTTGTCTTTGACGATCGACAGCACCGCCGAAATCGGCGTATGCGTGAGAGCCTCCGTGGGGAATGCCTTCATGCCGCACTGCGTGATCCGCCAGCTCTCGCCTAACCCGTCCGTTAGTAAATTCAGTTTCCACTCCGGGCCGAAGCAGTGGGTCAGTCCTTCTTTGCCGTCGATCACGTGCTCGGGACCGCTATAGCCCTTCTCCGAGAGCAACGCCGCGAACACGCCCGATTGTGTCGCCATCGGGTCCACCGTGTTCTTCATCATCGTCAATTTGCCGGCCGTCACGGCACCGAGCGTGCAATGTCGCGAAGCCGAAATTCCGATGGCGTGTTGAATCTGTTCCCAACTCAACTTCAGTCCGCGTCCTGCGACGATCGGCGAAACGAATGCCGTCAATGTCGCATGATGCCATCCGCGCTCCCGAATGCCCGGGAAGGCCGCCTCGCAGAACCGCTGCTCGAATTCATGCCCAAGCACGAAGCCGACAATCAGCTCTCGTCCATCTGATCCGGCACGCTCACAGGCTGCCATCGCAGCAGGGAAGATGTCCGATGGATGCGACGGGTCCTGCTTCCAGTAAATGTCGTTGTAATCCATGCAGCGGATCATCAGTGCATTCGCCAGCGATGCCGAGACCGCATCTAGGCGCTCGCCTGAGCCAATGACCGTGCACGAGCCGCGGCCCGCGATTTCCCGCAGAACTTCGAGCGCAATTACGACATCGTGCTGCTGATAGCCGCCCAGCGCGCACCCCACGGAATCGAGCAAGTAGCGCTTCGCCTGGTAGACGGCATCCTTGGATAAGTCCTCGAACTTCAGGCCAGCGGCCCACTTCGACATCGTGGCCGAAATCGTTTCCTTCTTCGCAACCGGAGGAGCAGCAGTAGCAGTTCCCATCACCATCTCCAAAATCTTTTGCTAACGACTAATCACCAACGACTAACGACCGAGATTCTTGAACGGCAAGAACGCCATGAAGTCCGCGTGATGCACGATGTAGGCTTCCGTCGACCGCTTCACCAGGTCACCTTCCGCCGCGTGAGCGGCAATAATGTGGCACACCTCATCCGGCACACCGCACTCCATCGCCAGTGCCACTCCGGTGAATGGGTGACGCAGCATCTCGCCGCGCTTGCTCTGCTTCGCATTACCATTGACCGTTTCGTACTCGAGCAACTTCCCGACATCGGCCAGGATCGCTCCGGCGATCACTGTATCCATGCTGATCGGCAGTGCGTTTCCCATGAACTCTTTCATCGAGCAAGCGGCCTTCTGCGCGATGTGCACCACGCAGCGCTTGTGCTCCATGAAGGTCGTGGGGCAATTGGGGACGAGCAGCGTGAAGGGAATGCGGTTCAAGTCCTCAGGCGTGAGCGGACTCAGTTCGAAAGCCCGTTCCCAGGTTCGCGCGGTTTTGGCCCGCAGGTCTGGATCTGCGATCCAGTCGAGCTCCGGCCACAGCTTGCGCACGGCGTCGCGCATGCACACTCCTCCGGATAACCCGTAAGGCTATGCCGCGCCGCAAACCTCGTGCTATGACGGACATCACAAGCGCTTGGGCAACCCAACCGGCCGCCGGTGCGCCCCGCATGACAACCCCCGGAAGTGCCATGTCCTTGGTAAGTCAGCTGGTTATTGCCGCCAAAATCCGCCCATCGGATAATCCCTCAGGTCATCCTGAGCGCAGCGAAGGATCTATGCATTGCTGCGTTCTCAGCGACTCCGGAGGGTTCCATGGCGGCAGGTTCGGTTGCGGTAGACAAGGGGTTTAAGTTCATCACCTTCGACACGTCCACGTTTGCGGCGCGCATCACCATGAATCACGCGCCATACAACGTGCTCACCGTGCCTATGATGACCGAGCTGGCCGAAGCCATCGAGAGCCTCAATGGGCGTGGCGACATCAAGTGCATCGTCCTTGATTCATCGCAGAAGATGTTCTCCGCCGGCATCTCGCTCGAAGACTCGCGCCCCGAACGTGTCTTCCAGACGCTCGACGCCTTCACCCGCGTGTTCCAATCGATCTCTGAAATTTCCAAGCCACTGATCGTGATCGTGAATGGCCAGGCGATTGGCGCCGGCTCCGAACTCGTCGCGTTCGGTGACATGATCATCGCCACCCCGAATGCGCGATTCGCCCAGCCCGAAGTCAAAATGGGCGTCTTCCCGCCGTTTGCCGCCATCATGTTGCCGCAACTCATAGGCCCGAAGAAAACCTACGAAATGATCCTTACCGGCCAGCCACTCTCGGCCGAAGAAGCGTTGCAGCTTGGACTCGTGAATAAGGTGGTCGCAGAAGCCGACCTTCCGAAAACCGTCGGAGACGTGCTCGGCCGCATCGGCGAAATCAGCGCACCCGTGTTGGAAATGACGAAGAAAGTAATCGGTTCCACGCAGGGCATGCCGCTTGAAACCGCCATCAAGCGCTCGCAGGACATCTATCTGAACCAACTGATGGATCTGGAAGACGCGCAGGAAGGTCTGCGCGCGGTGCTCGAGAAGCGTAAGCCGGTGTGGAAGAACAAGTAGACTAGATGTTCTCTGTGCCTCTGTGTCTCTGTGGTGAATCCCTGAACGCCGCCCGCACGAACCTGCTCAGGTGCCAAGCATCCATATACTTGTACGGCGTCTCACCCGTCGTGTAGTGCCCGCATGGGAGCACCGCCACTTTCGCATCCAGATTCCACTTCTTGAACTCGGCAACAGTCTGCTTTGAGAACTCCGGCAGAAACGTCAAATCA